>JBFHQA010000058.1:0-15358 GCA_041592455.1 Thiobacillus sp.
GCCGATCGGCGTCAATGGCGACCAGATGACCGTCATCACCGAGTTCGACCAGGTCAAGGGCGATGTGCTGAACGTGGTGCCGCGGCAGCGCGCGGGCGAATTGTGCGACCTGATCGGCGCACGGAACGACAGCAACAAGGCGTGGTGTACGGTCAATCTCGCCACTTTCGAGTCGACCGCTGCGCCGAACGTCCACATCATCGGCGACTCGGTGCTGTCCAACCTGCCGAAGTCTGGTCACATGGCCACCAACCACGCCAAGGTCTGCGCATCGGCCATCGTCGAACTGCTGGCCGGGCGCCAGCCCGACCCCAACCCGGTCGTGGCCAACACCTGCTACTCAGCCACATCAGGCAGCACGTCGGGCTACGTGGCCAATGTGTACCGATTCGATCCCGCCAAGGGCTATGTCAACCAGCCTGAAGGCGGAGCAACCAGCAAGGGCGACGAGTTCAACTTCGCCAACAACGAGGCCTGGGCCCGCAACATCTGGGCCGAAGTCCTGGGGTAATCTCCCCAGGCTGAAAGCAGAAACGGGGCCGCGGCCCCGTTTCTGCTTTTCACGCCGGACAAACCGTTACATCCGTTCATACACAACGAAGTCAAACCTGAGCCTGTCGCCTTTTTCGCTCGTATGCGATTCCCGCGACACCTCCCTGAATGCGCTTGTGTCGTAGTCGGGAAACCAGGCATCCCCCTGTGGCTCGACATCGACTTCGGTCAGGTAGAGGCGATCGGCCAGCGGGATGGTCTGGGCATACAGCTCGGCGCCGCCGATGAAGAAGACTTCGTTCTCGTCGGCGCACAACGCCAGCGCGGCCGCGATGGAACCGGCCACCCGACAGCCTTCAGGCCGATAGTCGGGATTGCGGGTGATGACGATGTTGGTGCGCCCGGGCAGCGGGCGGCCGAGCGACTCGAAGGTCTTGCGGCCCATCAGGATGGGGTGGCCGAGCGTGAGCGCCTTGAAGTGAGCGAGGTCTTCCGGCAGCCGCCACGGCAGGCGGTTTTCGATGCCGATGACGCGATTCCTGGCGAGTGCGGCGATGACGCTGACGCGCGGCTTCTTCACTTCGCTCATACCGCCACCGGCGCCTTGATCGCCGGGTGCGGATCGTAGCCTTCGAGCGTGAAGTCCTCGAAGCGGAAGGCGAAGATGTCTTTCACGTCCGGGTTCAGTTTCATGGTCGGCAGCGGGCGCGGCTCGCGCGAAAGCTGCTCGCGCGCCTGCTCGAGGTGATTCGAATAGAGATGCGCATCGCCCAGGGTGTGGACGAAGTCGCCGAGACCCAGTCCCGTCACCTGCGCCATCATCATGGTCAGCAGCGCATAGCTGGCGATGTTGAACGGCACGCCTAGGAAGATGTCGGCGCTGCGCTGGTAGAGCTGGCAGGAGAGCTTGCCGTCGGCGACGTAGAACTGGAAGAAGGCATGGCACGGCGCCAGCGCCATCTTGTCGAGGTCGGCAACGTTCCAGGCCGAGACGATGATGCGGCGCGAATCGGGATTGGTTCTGAGCGTGTTCACCACTTCGCTGATCTGGTCGATGGTGCCGCCATCGGGCCTGGGCCAGCTGCGCCACTGGTGGCCGTAGACCGGGCCGAGGTTGCCATTTTCGTCGGCCCATTCGTCCCAGATCGAGACGCCGTTGTCCTTCAGGTACTGGATGTTGGTGTCGCCCTGCAGGAACCACAGCAGTTCGTGGATGATGGAGCGCAGGTGGCACTTCTTCGTAGTGACCAGCGGAAAACCTTCGGCCAGGTTGTAGCGCATCTGCCAGCCGAACACCGAGAGGGTGCCGGTCCCGGTGCGGTCGTCTTTCTTGGCGCCATGCTCGAGGACATGGCGCATCAGGTCAAGGTAGGGTTTCATGAATCAATGGGCTCGGGGGTTGGCAGGCGCGGCCTGGGTCTGCTCGGTTTCAGTGCTTGCAAAATGGCTTGGGGCCCCGTCAAAAAAGCCGGAGAGCTGCGTGACGGGGGCTTTGCCGTAGATGTTCCAGAAGGCGATATCGAAGTCGGCATTATCCTGGATGGCCAGGACCAGTTCACGAAAACGCGGCTCATCGTGTTCCTTGAGCCATTTGACCAGCAACATGGACTGCCGGTAGAACTCGTGGACATTGAGGCCGGAGGACCGGGCACGATGGCGCTTGTCATAGGTGTCCCGCACGACGAGGTCGACCCGGCGGCCATCGCGTATCGCTGAAAACGCCTGTTCGTCCGTCGCGTAGTCGGCGCCGCCGCCCTGGGCTGCCAACGATGCCCAGCCCTCATGGAACCAGACCGGAAGCGAGCTGTGATAGTGGCCGATGCGCTGGCCCAGGTGAAGATGCGCCAGCTCGTGCGCCAGCAGCAGGGGCAGGCGATGGCTTTCGCGTCCGTTGAGATTGGGGGACAGGATCAGGCGATTGTCCGGCACGACAGCGGCCGACAGTCGCGGTGTCATCACATAGCGCTTGAAGCACGCCTCGCTGCCGCACACATGGATGCGCGGCGTTTTCGAGAATGGACGATAGTGCGCGGCCTCGACCTGCTCGACGGCAGCCGGCAGCGCAGCCGCCACGCGCTCACCATAGGCTTCGAATCCGGGCTCGACCCAGACGCGCGAATCGCTCGCCAATGGCACAAAGCCTTCTATCGGCTTCAGCGCACGCGGATCGCTGACGGTCAGCGCGCAGCCCGGCAACGCTGCCAGCAGAAGCAGCAGGCCGGCGAGCCTCATGCGTCCAGCACCTGCCACGTTCCCTCGACCAGCCCCTCGAGTGGCGGGTACTGCTTCTTGTACGCCATCTTGCGGCTTTCGGCGATCCAGTAGCCGAGGTACAGGTACGGCAGGTCGAGCCGCCTGGCGAGTTCGATCTGCCACAGCACGCCGTACACGCCGAGGCTGTCCTGCTCGCGGGCGGGATCGAAAAAGGTGTAGACCGCCGAGAGGCCATCCTCGATCTGGTCCACCACCGACACCATGACCAGGTCGTCGCCGTCGCGGAACTCGACCATCACGCTGTCGACATTCGATGACAGCAAAAATTGGGTGTATTGCTCGGGGCTGTCGCGATCCATGCCGCCGCCCGCATGGCGGCTGCCGAGGTAGTCGCGGTACAGGGCGTAATGCTCGTCCTTGAAATCCAGCGGCAGGAATCGCGCGCTGAGGTGCTGGTTGCGCTTGAGGCAGCGGCGCTGGGAACGGTTCGGCACAAAGCCGCCGACCGCGACGCGCACCGGCACGCACGCCTGGCATTGCTCGCAGTTCGGGCGGTAGGTGAACTGGCCGCTGCGGCGAAAGCCTGCCTGGATCAGGGCACTGTAGGCCTGGCTGTCGATCAGGTGGGCCGGCGTGGCCACCTGCGAACGCGCGCGCCTGCCCGGCAGGTAACTGCAGTCGTAATGCGCGGTCAGGTAAAACTGGATACGCTGGAACGGGGGTTCAGTCGGGTGCATTAATTCTCTTGATCAAACGTCCATGGCCCGGGCCGGTGCGACAAGTTTACCAACTCTGCCAGGCGCTCAGTAAATGCCCTGCGCGGCCAGGTGCGCGCACCGAGGCTCGACAGATGAGCCGTTTCCATCTGGCAATCGATCAGGCCGAATTCCCACGCCTGCAACTGGCGCGCCAGCCTGACCAGCGCCACCTTGGAGGCATCGGGCATGCGGCTGAACATGGATTCGCCGTAGAACATGCGGCCGATCGCTACACCGTACAAGCCTCCGACCAGCCTGCCTTCGTGCCAGGTTTCGATCGAGTGGGCATAGCCGGCTTCGAACAGCCTGGAATAGGCCGCGACCATGGCCGGCGTGATCCAGGTACCGCCGGCACCGTCACGCGGCGCCGCACAGGCCCGCATCACGTCCACGAACGACGTGTCGACGCGAACCTCGAAGCCCGCATTGCGGATGCGCTTGGCCAGCGAGCGGGTCACCCGGATCTCGCCCGGGACCAGCACCATACGCGGATCGGGGCTCCACCACAGGATCGGCTCGCCCGGGTTGAACCAGGGAAAGATGCCGTGCCGGTAGGCATCGAGCAGGCGCTCGGCCGAGAGGTCGCCTCCCATCGCCAGCAAGCCGTTGGGCTCCCGCAAGGCCGTTTCCACCGGCGGAAAGAATGATGTTTTTTTGAGACAGGTGCTCATGCCGCCATGGTAGCGGATGTGAAAAACATTGCCGCGTCCATTTTTTTATATTACGATGCACTTATCTTAATTCGTAACCTGACAGGAGACCTGAAAATGAAACGCACCCTGCTTGCTGTAGCCCTGATCGCCGCTCTCCCCACCGTTGCGCTTGCCGATGATTTCATGATGCGTGTGCGCGCCGTCAATATTGCGCCCGATGTCTCGGTGTCCAACCCCGCTCTTTCGACCCTGGATGTTTCCAGCGAATGGGTGCCGGAAGTCGATTTCACCTATTTCGTCACGCCCAACATCGGCGTGGAACTGATCCTGGGCACGGCGCGCCATGAAGTCACGACCTCGGCCGGCAGCCTCGGCAAGCTGAATCATCTGCCGCCGACGGTGACGGTCCAGTACCATTTCAACCCGACTTCGACGATCAAGCCGTATGTCGGTGCCGGCGTGAACTACACCCGCTTCTATAATGTCGATCTTGCTTCCGGTCTCAACGTCGACAAGAACAGCTTCGGCGGCGCCTTGCAGGCCGGTGTGGACATCGCAGTAACCAAAAATGGCTATATCAACCTCGACGTCAAGAAAATCTGGATTGACACCACGGTCAAGAGCGCCGCTGGTGCAACTGTTACCAAACTGGACATCGATCCCGTCGTCTGGGGCATCGGCTACGGGTTCCGTTTCTGATTGCTTTCTTTCCCTGAGGACCACGGCCTGCTCGATCTCTCTCCCGAGCAGGCCATTTAAAGTCGTCCTCCCTTTCCGGGGCGTTTCATGAGCGATTCTCCTGGGCTCATGGATGCCCCATCTTTTTCGGGTTGCTTTCATTGCGGCCTGCCGGTTCCTGAAGGCGCGCAGTACCCCATCCAGTTCGAACAACAGGCCAGACAGGCGTGCTGCCGTGGCTGCCAGGCGGTCGCGCAGACCATCATCGACAGCGGACAGGGCGCCTACTACACCCATCGCACCGCCCTGCCGGCCACGCCGCAGCAAGCCGAAACCGAGCTTGCGCAACTGGGCCTGTACGACCTGCCCGAAATCCAGGAAAGCTTCGTGCGGGTCGAGCAGGAGAACATCCGCGAAGCCGCGCTGATCCTGGAAAACATCGTCTGCGCCGCGTGCATCTGGCTCAACGAGCGGCACATCGCGGGGCTGCCCGGCGTGCTGTCGGTGGAGATCAACTACGCTACCCGCCGAGCCCGAGTACGCTGGGACAATAGCCGCATCCAGCTGTCGGCGATCCTGAAGGCGGTGTCCGACATTGGCTACATCGCCCACCCGTTCGATCCCGGCCGCTCCGACGATGTCTTCAAGCGCGAGCGCAACACGGCCATCAAGCGCCTGGCCATCGCCGGCCTCGGCATGATGCAGGTGATGATGTACGCACTGCCGACCTACACCGCCACCGACATGACCGACGACGTCCGCTTGCTGATGAGCTGGGCCAGCCTGATCCTGACCATTCCGGTGGTGGTGTATTCGGCGTGGCCGTTCTTCCTCGGCGCGTGGCGCGACCTCAAGCGCCGCATGCTGGGCATGGACGTGCCGGTGGCGCTGGGTATCGGCACGGCATTCCTCGCCAGCGTCTACGCCACCTTCTCCGGGCCGGATGCCGGCGAGGTGTATTACGACTCGGTCACCATGTTCGTCTTCCTGCTGCTGGCCGGGCGCTTTCTGGAAATGAACGCGCGCCGGCGCGCGGGCGCCGCCGTCGAGGAACTGGTCAAGCTGATTCCTGCCGCCACCACGCGCCTGCCCAACTGGCCCGCGCGGGACGAGGAGCAGGTACCGGTGGCACGCCTGGCGGTGGGCGATCATGTGCTGGTGCGTCCGGGCGAGACGCTGCCCGCCGATGGCGTGGTGGTCGACGGCGACAGTGCCGTCAGCGAAGCGATGCTGACGGGCGAGTCGCTGCCGGTCTCGAAAACCCTGCACGACCAGGTCGTGGGCGGCAGCCTGAACCAGGCCAGCCCGCTCGTCGTCCAGGTCGAGAAACTGGGTGCGGACACGCGCCTGGCTTCGATCGTGCGCCTGCTCGACCGGGCGCAAAGCGAGAAACCGCTGATCGGCCAGCTGGCCGACCGGGCCGCCGCGTGGTTTGTCGGCCTGTTGCTGGTGATCACGACTGCGGTCGGACTGGTCTGGTATGCCATCGACCCGTCCAAGGTGCTGTGGATCGTGGTGTCGATCCTGGTCGTCACCTGCCCGTGCGCGTTGGGCCTGGCCACGCCGGCCGCCCTCACCACCGCCACCGGCCGTCTGACGCGAATGGGATTGCTGACCACCCGCGGCCATGCGCTTGAAACGCTGGCGCGCGCCACCGACCTGGTGTTCGACAAGACCGGCACGCTGACCCACGGACAGCTGAGCGTACGCCGCGTGGTGCCGCTGGAAGGACGCGGCGAACACGAGGTAAGCGCGCTCGCCGCCGCACTTGAGGCAGGCTCGGAGCACCCGATCGCGAAAGCGCTGCGGACAGGCGTCGCCCAGCCGCCCAGCGCCGACCAGGTCCGCAACACGCCGGGACGCGGCGTGGAAGGGGTCATCGCAGGCCGGACCTATCGCATCGGCACGCCCGCATTCGCCGCCCGGAGCGAGCAGCCGCCCGCGCCTCCGCAACAGGACGGCGGCATGAGCTGGGTTGCACTGGCCGACGATACCGGACTGATCGCCTGGTTCGCGCTGGCCGACACGCCGCGGGCCGATGCGGCCGCCTCGCTGCAGGCACTGCAGCAGATGGGGCTGCGCCTGCACCTGCTGTCGGGCGACGGCGAAGCGGCCGTGCAGAACACGGCCCGTCAGCTCGGCATCGCCGACTGGCACGCCGGCGCCCTCCCCGAAGACAAGCTGGCCTACGTCACGAGCCTGCAGCAGCAAGGCCGCATCGTCGCGATGGTGGGCGATGGCATCAACGACGCCCCGGTGCTGGCCGGCGCGCAGGTCTCGATTGCGATGGGCGAAGGCGCCGACGTGGCGCAGGCGGCAGCGGACATGGTCATGCTCGGCGGCCGTCTCGCCACGCTGGCCGACGGCGTCGCGCTGGCCCGCAAGACCCAGAAGATCATTCGCCAGAACCTGGGCTGGGCGCTCGGCTACAACGTCATCGCCATCCCGGCCGCCGCGCTCGGCTACGTCACGCCCTGGATCGCCGGCATCGGCATGTCGTCGAGTTCCCTGCTGGTCGTGCTGAATGCGCTCCGGCTCTCCGATTTCAAGTCGTCGAGCCACGAAGCCGCCGCCGACGCACAGCCGGCGTACGCCCCGGGCCGCTGACCATGGACATCCTGCTCCTGCTCATCCCCCTCAGCCTCGTACTCGTCGGCGTCATCGCCTGGATCATGCTGTGGGCGGCCAGAAGCGGGCAATTCGACGACCTCGAAGGCCCCGCCCACAGCATCGTCATGGACGACGACTCACCCCCGAAAACGGACGACCGGCCCCCGCCTTAGACCTCGCCCCCTGGTCAGGCGTATGCTGTGCGCATGACTTCGCCGATCCTCTGGTATTTCGCCGACCCGATGTGCTCGTGGTGCTGGGGCTTCACGCCCGTGATCGAGGCCGTGCGCGAGGCGTATCACGACCGCATGAAGATCGCGCTGGTGCTGGGCGGACTGCGGCCGGGTGAAACCGCGCCCCTGACAGCATCCGGCCGCGATGAAATCCTGCACCACTGGCACACGGTCCATGCCCGCACCGGCCAGGCCTTCCACTTCGAAGACGCGTTGCCGGACGGCTTCGTCTACGATACCGAGCCGGCCTGTCGTGCGGTCGTCGCCATCGGCGGGCTCGACCCTGTCTCGATTTTTCCCTTGTTCAAGGCCATCCAGACGGCGTTCTACGCCGAAGGACGCGATGTCACGCAATCCGGAACGCTCGCCGAGCTGGCCGGCCGGTTCGGCATCGAGGCCGACACGTTCATCGAGGCGTTCGAGCACGCCGACACCCGCAGCAAGACCCAGGCGCATTTCAGGCAGGCTCGCCAGGCGGGCATCAGCGGCTTTCCAAGCCTGATCCTGCAGCAAGGCGACCAGCTGCACCCGATCTGCAACGGCTGCCTGCCGCTGGACACCGTGCGCGCGGCCATCGACGCCCATCTGGACGCATGACCCGCCCTTCCAGGCTTTGGGTCGCCGCGTGCGGCTGGCTGCTGGCAACGGCGGCCTGCGCGGACAGCCTGCCGCTGCCGATGATCGACGCCCACGCCCACTATTCCGAATCCGATGCGGCGGCCTTCCCGCCCGAAGCGGTCCGGGCCAGGCTCGATGCCGCCGGCGTCGACCGACTGGTCGCCACCGGCTCGCCACCGCATCTGGCCCGGCATCTTTACCAAAGCCTGCCCGGGCGCGTGATTCCCCTGCTCGGCGTGTATGAGGGGCCACGCGGCAAGGCCAACTGGATGCACGACGCCGGCCTGCCCGGGTGGCTGGCCACGCAACTCCAGGACGGTGCGTGGGCAGGCATCGGCGAACTCCACCTGTTTGCCCGCGACAGGCACGCACCGGTCTTCGAGCAGGTGATGCGGCTGGCGGCAGAACACCGGGTCGTCGTGATGCTTCACGGCGATGCCGAAGTGATCGAGCAGGCGTTCAAAATGGCGCCCGGGGTACGCATCCTGTGGGCACACCTGGGCACCGATCCGGAACCGGGCTTGCTCGCCGCGATGCTCGAACGCTTTCCCGACACGCTGTGGATCGACACCTCGGTGCGCGACGAGCGCATCGCCCCGAACGGCACCCTGCTTGCGCCCTGGCGTGCTCTGTTCGAGCGGTATCCCGAGCGCTTCGTCGTCGCGGTCGACACTTACAGCGTCAACCGCTGGCGACACTACGGCAACGTGGTCTCGCAGATCCGAGCCTGGACCGCGGCCTTGCCGCACGCGCTCAAACAGAATGTGCTGCACGACAACGCGGCACGACTGTTCGAATCCTTCTTGCAGCCGCGCCCGAGCCGGTAGAATGCCTTTTTTCGACCTACCCGGAGTGTCTCGATGACCCGTTCGTCCCTGTTTTCCACCACGCTGTTTCTCGGTGCGCTCATGCTCGGCATCTCCGGCTGCGGCGCCAGCGAACCCGGCAAGCAGACCGTCTCCACGGCACCCGCAGCCGGCCAGCCCGCCAACCCGCGCGTGCTGATCGAAACCAGCAAGGGCAACATCACCGTCGAAGTGTTTCCGGGCCAGGCGCCGCAGTCGGCCGGCAATTTCCTCAACTACGTCAAGACCGGCTTCTACGACGGCCTCGTATTCCATCGCGTCATTCCCGGTTTCATGATCCAGGGCGGCGGCATGACGCCGGACATGAACGAAAAACCCAGGAATGCGCCGATCCAGAACGAAGCCGACAACGGCCTCAAGAACTTGCGCGGCACGCTCGCCATGGCCCGCACCGGCGAACCGCATTCCGCCAGTTCGCAGTTCTTCATCAACGTCGCCGACAACTACTTCCTGAACCATCGCGGCAAGAGCTTCGAGGGCTGGGGCTATGCCGTATTCGGCCAGGTGGTCGAGGGCATGGACGTGGTCGACGCCATCGTTGCCGTGCCGCGCGGCAACCGCGGCCCGCACGGCGACGTACCGGTCGAGCCGGTCGTGATGCAGCGCGTCACCGTGCTGCCTGCCGCCGAGGCTGCCCACTGACGCCTGCCCGCACACTGCTGCTGCTCGGTCTGGCCGCGCCGCTGTCGGTGGCGCTCGGCCTGATGGCGGGCGCGCTGCCGGATGACCGCGCCCTGGCCCTGCAGATCCTCAACGAGTTACGTGGCCCGCGCGTGGCCGCCGCCTTTGCCTGCGGCGGCCTGCTGGCGCTCGCCGGCGCACTGATGCAGACCCTGTTCCGCAATCCGCTGGCGGAGCCCTACCTGCTCGGCGTGTCCGGCGGCGCCGGGCTGCTGGCGCTGCTGGGCATGGCCGTCGGCCTGGCCTGGCCCTGGGTGTCGGCGCTCGCCTTTGCGGGCAGTCTGCTCGCCCTGGGCCTGGCCGCCGCGATCGGCGGACGGATGCTGGCCCGCGACCACACGCCCTTGCTGCTCGCCGGTGTCATGCTGGCGGCCGGGTTCGGCGCCATGATCGCGCTGGTGCTGAGCGTGACGCCGGCCGAACGCCTGCCGGGCATGCTGTTCTTCCTGATGGGTGACCTGGCCTGGACCAGCCAGCCCGGGTGGCTGTGGGTAGCGCTCACAGGGGCCGTCATCGCCTCGCTGGGCCTGGCGCGGCGGCTCGACGTGCTGCAGCTCGCGCCGCTCAAGGCGGCCTCGCTGGGCGTGGCCGTCGCCCCCACGCGCTGGACGCTGTTCGCGCTGGCAGGCGCCTGCACCTCGCTGGTCGTGGCGCAGGCCGGCAGCATCGGATTCGTCGGCCTGATGGTGCCGCATGCCCTGCGCCGGCTGGGCCTGACCGGCCACCGCTTCCTGCTGCCCGCCGCCGTGCTGGCGGGCGGCTGCCTGCTGGTGCTGGCCGATGCGCTGGCGCGCACCCTGATCGAGCCGCGCGAACTGCCGGTCGGCGTGCTGACCGCCCTGCTGGGTGTGCCCATGATGCTGTGGCTGCTGCGCAAACCATGACGCTCGCTGCACGACACCTGTCTCTGAAAGCCGGCGCCCGGACGCTGGTCGACGCGCTCGAACTCACGCTCGCGCCGGGCGAAGTGCTCGGCATCCTCGGCGCCAACGGCGCCGGCAAATCGACCCTGCTGTCGGTGTTGGCCGGCCTCGACGCTCCCGCGCAAGGCCAGGTGCTCCTCGATGGCCATCCGGTGCTGGGCCTGCCCCCGCTGACCCGCGCCCGGCACATCGGCTTGCTGCCGCAGGGCGACGAAGCCGGCTTCTTCGGCAGCGTGTCCGACTTCGTCGGCCTCGGGCGCTACCCCTTCGGCGAGAGCGGCGACGATGTCGCGCCCCATCTGGCGACATGGGAACTGGCCGGGCTGGCCGGTCGATCCCTGGCCACGCTCTCAGGCGGGGAGCGCCAGCGCGCCCGGCTGGCGCAACTGGCCGCGCAGCAGCCGGACATCGCCCTGCTGGACGAGCCGCTGACCCACCTGGACCCGGCCCACCAGGCCCGCCTGCTCGAATGGACCCGGCATCGGGCGGAAAGCGGACACGCCGTGGCACTGACCCTGCACGACCCCAACTGGGCCGCCGGCCACTGCGATCGCCTCCTGTTCCTGCATGGCGACGGGCGCTGGCAGCTGGGCACGCCCGCCGAACTGCTCAATCCCGCCTCGCTGGAGGCCCTGTACGGCCCCGGAACGGCGGCGCTGTGGCGACATGCCGGCCTCCCCCTGCCTGTATAATCGGCGTCACCTTCGCTTAACACCCGCCTCTGTGCACCACATGATTCGTCGCTTCATCAATAAAGTATTGGGCCGCAAGCCACGCGCCACCTCGGGTGTCCAGATCCTGCCGCACGCCGCCCACGGCATCCGCCGCGACCAGCTCGACGACTGCGCGCTGAAAACCTGCGAAACCCTGGCCCAGGCCGGATACAAGGGCTATCTGGTCGGCGGCGCGGTACGCGACCTGCTGCTCGGCAAGACGCCCAAGGATTTCGACGTGGCGACCGATGCCACCCCTGAAGAAGTGCGGCGCCTGTTCCGCCGTTCGCGCATCATCGGTCGGCGCTTCCAGATCGTGCACGTGATGTGCGGCCGCGTCACCATCGAGGTCACCACCTTCCGCTCCAACGGCCAGAAGGAATCGGAAGACGAAGACGAGCGCCCGACCGACGAGCACGGCCGCCTGCTGTCCGACAACGTGTTCGGGTCGATGGAAGACGATGCCGCGCGGCGCGATTTCACCATCAATGCGCTGTACTACGATCCGGCGCGCGAGGAAGTGCACGACTACTTCGGCGGCGTGGACGACTGCAAGAAGCGCATTCTGCGCATGATCGGCGACCCCGAGACGCGCTTCCGCGAGGACCCGGTGCGCATGCTGCGCGCCGCGCGCTTTGCCGCCAAGCTCGATTTCCATATCGACCCCGAGACGCGCAAGCCGGTTGCCACGCTGGCGCCGCTGCTGGCCAATATTCCGCGCGCCCGCATTTTCGACGAGGCGCTGAAGCTCTTGATGTCGGGCCACGCCCTGCGCGGCGTGCATCAACTGCGCGCCGAGGGACTGCATCACGGCATGCTGCCGCTGCTCGACACGATCCTGGACGACCCCACCGGCGAGCGCTTCATCAATGCCGCGCTGAAAACCACCGACACGCGCATCGCCGAGGACAAGCCGGCCTCGCCCGCCTTCCTGTTCGGCACGCTGCTGTGGCCGCAGGTGCTGCAGCGCTGGCGCGCGCTCGAAGCCGGCGGCGAGAAACCTCAGCCCGCGCTGTTCATCGCGATGGACGAGGTGCTCGACGCGCAGCGCGAACAGCTTGCCATCCCGCGCCGCTACGACGGCATGATGAAGGAAATCTGGGCGCTGCAGCCGCGCTTCGAACAGCGCGGCGGGCAGCGTCCCTACCGCCTGCTGGAGCACCCCCGCTTCCGGGCTGCCTACGATTTCCTGCTGCTGCGCGCCGAATCCGGCGAAGTCGACGCCGAGCTCGGCGAATGGTGGACGCGCTTCCAGGAAGCCGGCGAGGGCGACCGCTCGGCCATGCTCAAGCCCGACAGCTCGCCCAAGCCGCGCCGCCGCCGCAAGCGCAAAAAGCCCGCCCAGGGCGAGCCCGGAGCGCCGTCGGAATGAACGTGATCGCCACGATCGGGCTCGGCGCCAACCTCAATGACCCGGCCGCGCAAGTTGAATACGCGCTCGCCGAACTCGACCGTCTGCCCGGCACGCGGCTGATCGCGCGCTCCTCGCTGTATGCCTCGGCGCCGGTCGGCTACGTCGACCAGCCCGACTTCATCAACGCGGTGGCGCAGGTGGAAACCACCCTCGCCCCGCGCGCCCTGCTCGCCGCCCTGCTCGACATCGAACATCGCCACGGCCGCGAGCGCAGCTTTCGCAACGCGCCGCGCACGCTCGATCTCGACCTGCTGCTGTACGGCGAGGCGCATTTCCACGAGGACGCGCTCACGCTGCCGCATCCGCGCATGTGCGAACGCGGCTTCGTGCTGCTGCCCCTGCTCGAGATCGCGCCCGACACCGTGATCCCCGGACGCGGCCCGGCTCGCGACTGGCTGGACGCCTGCGCCGGCCAGTCCGTGTCCGCCCTCATTCCCCCTGCAGCCGCAGTCAACGCATGAGCCTCAATCGTTACCGTTACATCGTCGTCGAAGGCCCCATCGGTGCCGGCAAGACCAGCCTCACCCACAAGCTGGCCGAGCGCCTCAACGCCGACACGCTGCTGGAAAATGCGGGCGACAATCCCTTCCTGCCGCGCTTCTACCAGGAGCCGCGCCGCTACGCGCTGCCCACGCAACTGCACTTCCTGTTCGACCGCGCGCGCCAGTTGCGCGACCTGTCACAGGGTGATCTGTTCAGCAGCGGAACCGTGTCGGATTTCCTGATCGACAAGGACATGCTGTTCGCCCGACTGAACCTCGACGACGACGAGTTCGAGCTGTACCAGAAGGTCTACGCCGACCTCGCCCCGCAGGCCGCCACGCCCGACCTGGTGATCTACCTGCAGGCGCCGATCGAGGTGCTGCAGGAGCGCGTCAAGCGCCGCGGCATCGATTTCGAGCGCGGCATGGATGCCGACTACCTGCAGCGGCTGGCCAACAGCTACAGCGAGTTTTTCCATCGCTACGAAGCCGCGCCGCTGCTGATCGTCAACACCAGCCACCTCAACTTCGCCGACAACGCAGGCGACTTCGAACTGCTGCTGGAGCGCATGGAAAAAATGCGCGGCCCGCGCGAGTTCTTCAGCCGGGCCGCATGAGCATGGCCGTGACCCTGTCCACGCTGTCTGCGATGCGCGAGCGCGGCGAAAAAATCGCCGTCCTCACCTGCTACGACGCCAGCTTTGCGCGCGTGCTCGATGCCGCCGGAGTGGACGTGCTGCTGGTCGGCGACTCGCTCGGCATGGTGATCCAGGGACACGCGTCCACGCTGCCGGTCAGGCTCGCGGACATGAGCTATCACACGCGCTGCGTGGCGGCCGGCACCGAACGGGCGTTCATCGTCGCCGACCTGCCCTTCGGCAGCTACCAGCCTTCGCCCGAGCGCGCCTACGCATCGGCCGCCCGGCTGATGGCCGCCGGCGCCCACATGGTCAAGCTCGAAGGCGGCGCCGTCATGGTCGACACCGTGAGCTTCCTCACCCAGCGCGGCATCCCGGTGTGCGCCCACCTCGGCCTGCTGCCGCAATCGGTCAACCAGCTCGGCGGCTACAAGGTCCAGGGACGCGAGGCATCCGCTGCGGAGCAACTGATCGCCGACGCGCGCGCGCTCGAAGCCGCCGGCGCCGGCCTGATCGTGCTGGAGATGGTGCCCGCCGCACTCGCCCAAGCCGTCACCGAGGCGCTCGCGATCCCCACCATCGGCATCGGCGCCGGGGCCGACTGCTCGGGGCAGGTGCTGGTGCTGTACGACATGCTGGGCCTCTATCCGCGCGCGCCGAAATTCTCGAAAAACTTCCTGGCCGGCTCCGACAGCGTCGAATCGGCTGTCAAACGCTATGTCGAGGCCGTCAAGGACGGCAGCTTCCCGGCTGCCGAGCACGCGTTCTGATGCAGCTTGTCCATACCGCGAATGACCTGCGCGCCGCGCTGTCTGGCCAGGCGCGCCCCGCCTTCGTTCCGACGATGGGCAATCTGCACGCCGGCCACGTGTCGCTGGTCGATATTGCCCGGCAGCACGGCCAGCCTGTGGTGGCCAGCATCTTCGTCAACCCGCTGCAGTTCGGCGCCGGGGAGGATTTCGAGCGCTACCCGCGCACGCTCGACGCCGATTGCGAAAAGCTGGCGGCAGCCGGCTGCGACATCGTGTTCGCGCCGGACGTGGCCGAACTCTATCCGGAGCCGCAAACCTTCGTCGTGCAGCCGCCCGACAGCCTGGCGAACGACCTCTGCGGCGCCTTCCGTCCCGGCCATTTCAGCGGCGTCGCCACCGTGGTGCTGAAGCTGTTCAATCTGGTGCAGCCCCACGTGGCTGTGTTCGGCAAGAAGGACTACCAGCAGCTGTTCGTCATCCGCCAGCTGGTCCGGCAATTCAACCTGCCGATCGGCATCGTGGCCGGCGACACCCTGCGCGAAGCGAGCGGACTGGCGATGAGCTCGCGCAACGGCTACCTCGGCGAGGCAGAACGCATCCAGGCGTCGCAGCTGCAGGCCCGTCTCGCCGACA
>JBFHQA010000059.1:0-15347 GCA_041592455.1 Thiobacillus sp.
CGTCTTCGATATCGAGCGTTGAGGTTTGTTGCTGCCCTAGAAAGGGATACTCAACCTTCACGAGCGGGCAATAAGTTGTGCCTTTTGACCGATGCTCTTCTTCTATGGACGTAGAGATAACAGTTGCACTTAGCGGTTGCCATGTCTTTAGGTCGTTAACTTTCTTGTGACTGCTGTAAGCGCCCAAAGCGCCGACCAAAGCGATTACGAAAAAGAAGAAAATCAAAAATAGCTTAAATACAACTTTGAGTGCGTTCATTGCTTCTCCGGCTAACGTTAAATAGACACCTTAGTACCTAGTACTAAGTCCTAGATGTAGTACGCGTACTATATCCAGTACGCTCTTTTTTCCGTTCATCGAACAATCCGCTTGTGTAAGCCGATTCGTTTGACGTATTCCTCCGGCGCGAACCACAGTTTTCTTCCTGCATCCCAGGTGCCCCCGATCGCTTTAATCTGGCGTTGAAGCTCTTTTTCTTCAAAGTGTATTCGAACTGCGACGATGGGGGTGTGGCGCTGCACGGGTTGTGCATCGGGGATTTCATCATGCTGCGGGGGCGGCTCCCAGTCCTCTTCGGAGATGATGAGCTCAACAGTCTTGTAGCGCTTGCGTTTCTGCGCGTCGTATCGGTAACGCACGCTGACAAGGCGGTCGCCAAACTTGGCGACAAGGCGTTGCGTGCCAGGCTCCCCTGGTTTGCGGACGGTTCGTACGTGCATCAATGCCGCCGATTCTTGTTTTTTAGAATGCGGGCAGCACACGCTTGCCGGTTGATGTTCGGCAAGGGCAGTATTGACTGGATATCTGCATCGGCAGGGACGCTGATGCATCTGTGCAATTGGATTGATTCACGCTTTCCTCCCCTTTTGTTGTCAGGTTCAATTTGGAAAACGTTCCCCGCAAATTCTTGTTATGTGGCGCAAAGCATAACTGAATTTTGACTATGGCAATGTCTTTTTTTGGTCGGCTGCGGAAGCGTTGCTCAACGTTTCCATTTACCTAAAAGAAAAAGGCCAACCGCTATGGTTGGCCTTCAAGTTGCGCCGGGCTTCTTCTGGCGCTCTTTGCAAGACGAACGGGCTTACACGTCCAGGTTCCGCACCCCCAGTGCATTCGTCTCGATGAAGTTTCTGCGCGGCTCGACTTCGTCGCCCATCAGCGTGGTGAAGATCTGGTCGGACGAGATGAGGTCTTCGATCTGCACTTTCATCAGGCGGCGCACCTTGGGGTCCATGGTGGTTTCCCACAGCTGGTCGGGGTTCATTTCGCCCAGGCCCTTGTAGCGCTGGATGCTCATGCCGCGCTTCACTTCGGCCAGGAACCAGTCCATGGCTTCGCGGAAGTTCTGAACCGGCGATTCTTTCTCGCCACGCTTGGCGCGGGCGCCCAGGCCGATCAGGTCGCGCAGCAGATCGCCTACCTTGACCAGTTGCTCGTAGTCGCCCGATTCGAGCAGGTCGGCTTCGAGGTAGTAGACGTAGGCGTTGCCGTGCGAGTGACGGGTGATGCGCAGGCGGTGGCTGTCGGTTTCGCTGATGTATTCGGCGGCGACTTCGAACTTGTTGGCGTCGAGCGCGGCGCCCAGGCTGGCTTCGGCCATCATGGCGGCACCGCTGTCGGCCAGGCTCAGGCGCGGGATCTTCATCAGCGCCTGCAGCACGTCGTCAGGCAGCATGCGCACCAGGCGGTCGCACACGGCTTCGGCGAGGAAGTACTCGCGCGCCAGCGTTTCGAGCGCTTCGCCGGTGATCGGCATGGCGCCGTCCATCGGGGTGAGCTCGGCGTCCTTCATGGCCTCGGCCATCAGGTGCTCTTTCAGCGCGTGTTCGTCCTTGATGTAGCGCTCGCTGCGGCCGTGCTTGACCTTGTACAGCGGCGGCTGGGCGATGTAGATGTGGCCGCGCTCGACGAGTTCGGGCATCTGGCGGTAGAAGAACGTGAGCAGCAGGGTGCGGATATGCGCGCCGTCGACGTCGGCGTCGGTCATGATGATGATGCGGTGGTAGCGCAGCTTGTCGGGGTTGTAGTCGTCCTTGCCGATGCTGGTGCCGAGCGCGGTGATCAGCGTGGCGATTTCCTGGCTGCCGATGACCTTGTCGAAGCGCGCACGCTCGACGTTGAGGATCTTGCCCTTGAGCGGCAGGATCGCCTGGAATTTGCGGTCGCGGCCCTGCTTGGCCGAGCCGCCTGCGGAATCGCCCTCGACCAGGTAGATTTCCGACAGCGCGGGATCCTTTTCCTGGCAGTCGGCAAGCTTGCCGGGCAGGCCCAGGCCGTCCATCACGCCCTTGCGGCGGGTGATCTCACGGGCCTTGCGGGCGGCCTCGCGGGCGCGCGCGGCCTCGATGATCTTGCCGCACAGGATCTTGGCGTCGTTAGGATTCTCGAGCAGATAGTCGGCAAGCTTCTGGCCGACGACTTCCTGCACCACGGGCTGCACTTCGCTGGAAACCAGCTTGTCCTTGGTCTGGCTCGAGAACTTGGGCTCGGGCACTTTCACCGACAGCACGCAGGTGAGGCCTTCGCGCATGTCGTCGCCGGTGGTGTCGACCTTGGCTTTCTTGGCCAGCTCGTTTTCCTCGATGTACTTGTTCAGCACGCGCGTCATCGCCATGCGCAGGCCGGTGAGGTGGGTGCCGCCGTCGCGCTGCGGGATGTTGTTGGTGAAGCACTGCACGTTTTCGGAATAGCTGTCGTTCCACTGCATGGCGACTTCGACGGTCATGCCGTCCTTTTCGCCCATGGCGCTGAACACCTTGGGATGCAGCACCGATTTGACGCGGTTCATGTATTCGACGAAGCCCTGCACGCCGCCGGAGTGGGCGAAGTTTTCGGTTTTGCCATCGCGATGATCAATGAGCTCGATCTTGACGCCGTTGTTGAGGAACGAGAGTTCGCGGATGCGCTTGGCGAGGATGTCGAAGTGGAACTCGACCTTGCCGAAGATGGTTTCGTCGGCGAGGAAATGGACTTCGGTGCCGCGGCTGGTCGATTCGCCGACGATCTTCATCGGCGAGACCTCGACGCCGTTCTGCATTTCGATTTCGCGGTCGATGACCTTGCCCTGGTTGAAGGTCATCGCGTATTTCTTGCCGTCACGGCGCACGATGAGCTTGAGCCATTTCGACAGGCCGTTGACGCACGACACGCCGACGCCGTGCAGGCCGCCTGACACCTTGTAGCTGTTCTGGTTGAACTTGCCGCCGGCGTGCAGCACGGTCATGACAATTTCGGCCGCACTGCGCTTGGGCTCGTGCTTGTCGTCCATCTTGACGCCAACCGGAATGCCGCGGCCGTTGTCGCTGATCGAGATGGAATTGTCGGGATGGATGATGACCTTGATGTCGTCGCACCAGCCTGCCAGCGCCTCGTCGATCGCGTTGTCGAGCACCTCGAACACCATGTGATGCAGGCCGGTGCCGTCGGACGTGTCGCCGATGTACATGCCGGGGCGCTTGCGCACCGCTTCCAGGCCTTCGAGCTGCTGGATGCTGTCTTCGTCATAGCCGCCGTTGGCATCGCCGGCTTGCGTGTTTTCTGGCTTGTCGCTCATGGTGTTTTCCTACCCCGCGAACGGGGCGTTCCTGTCAGTGTTTGCAGAAGGGAATGCGTCTTTCAGGGCGCTGGATCCGTCCGGCTAGATTCGCATCGGCATCACCACGTACTTGAAGCCGGGCTCGCCTTCGCTGGTCAGCAGCATGCTGCTGTTGGCATCGCCCATCGACAAGGTGATGCCTTCGCTGCTGACGGCGCCCAGGCCGTCGAGCAGGTAGGTGACGTTGAAGCCCACGTCCAGCGGATCGCCGCTGTACTCGACCTCGATCTCGTCGGCAGCCTCTTCCTGTTCGTTGTTGTTGCAGACGATGCCGAGCGTGTTCTCGCTCATCACCAGGCGCACGCCGCGGAATTTCTCGTTGGAGAGAATCGCCGCGCGCTGCAGCGCCTGCATCACGACCTGGCGGTTGGCCTTGAGGTGACGCGGCTGGTTGGCCGGGATCACGCGCTGGTAGTCGGGGAACTTGCCGTCTACCACCTTGGTGACGAGCTCGGTTCCGGGCAGCGTGATCGTGACCTGGTTGGTGCCAATGCGCAATTCTACCGGATCGTCGACGTCGCCCAGGAGCTTGACGAGCTCCATCACGGTCTTGCGCGGGATGATGACTTCGCGCGATTCGGCTTCGTTCTCGAGCGCGGTTTCGGCGTAGCTCAGACGGTGGCCGTCGGTGGCGACAACGCGCAGCGTCTTGCCGTCTAGTACCAGCAGCATGCCGTTGAGGTAGTAGCGGATGTCCTGGCTCGCCATGGCGAACTGCACCAGCTGCAACAGGCGCTTGAGCGTTTTTTGCGGCAGCTTGATGGCCGCGCCGAGGCCGCTGCCGGTTTCCACGCGCGGAAAGTCGGCGGCCGGCAAGGTCTGCAGCGTGAACCGGGACTTGCCCGCGCTGACCACGACCTGACTGTCCTTGGAGTCGAGCTTGACCTTGGCGGCATCGGGCAGCGCGCGCACGATGTCGAACAGCTTGCGCGCAGCGATCGTGATCGCGAAATCCTCGCTTGCCTCGGCGCTGTCGAGCTGGGTGCTGACCTGCAGTTCGAGGTCGGTGGCCAGCAGCGTCAGCTTGCCGGCCTGCTTTTCCAGCAGCAGGTTGGAGAGGATAGGCAGGGTGTGGCGACGTTCAACCACCCCCACCACGGACGAGAGGGAAGCCAGCAGTGCGTTGCGTTCGCTTTGTACTAATAGCATTTATATATTCCTGAGAATCATAATAAAGGCGGCCCGAAACTGGGGATAAGCTTTTTTGTTCAATGCAATCACATCGTTGTTATCGTTTTTGGGGTGTGGACAAGTCCTTGGCAGAGTGGGAGGGGTGGGGATGAAATTCCCGCTTGCCGAAATTTTCCGGGTTTATCCACATTCCATCCTCAGCCTGTCAGGCTTTGTAATAACACCAGGTAGTCGCGCCCGATGTCGGCCTCGGTTTCGCGCAGCTCCGCCACCTTGCGGCAGGCGTGGATCACGGTGGTGTGATCGCGCCCGCCGAACGACTCGCCGATTTCCGGCAGGCTCTGGTTGGTGAGTTCCTTGGCCAGTGCCATCGCGATCTGGCGGGGGCGCGCCAGGTTGCGGGTACGTTTTTTCGAATACATGTCGGCGACCTTGATCTTGTAGAAGTCGGCGACGGTTTTCTGGATGTTCTCGATCGACACGATGCGCGAGGTCGACGCGATCAGGTCGCGCAGCGCCTCCTTGACCAGTTCCATCGAGATCGGCTTTTCATGGAAGCGCGAGAACGCAATGACCCGCTTCAGCGCGCCTTCGAGTTCGCGTACGTTGGAGCGCACCTGCTTGGCGATGAAGAAGGCCACGTTCTCGTCGAGCTGGGTATTCTCGGCCCGCGCCTTGGCCAGCAGGATCGCGACGCGCATTTCGAGCTCGGGCGGCTCGACCGCGACGGTGAGGCCCCAGGCGAAGCGCGACTTGAGGCGGTCGTCGAGTCCGCTGATTTCCTTGGGGAAGGTGTCGCAGGTGATGACGATCTGCTTCTTGTTCTCGATCAGCGAGTTGAAGACGTAGAAGAATTCTTCCTGGGTGCGGTCCTTCTTGGCGAGAAACTGGATGTCGTCGATCAGCAGCAGGTCGAGCGACATGTAGCGGCGCTTCAAGTCATCGAACTGCTTGTTGAGGTAGGCCTTGACGACGTCGTCGACGTAGTCGTTGGCGTGGATGTAGCTGATGCGCGCCTCGGGGTTGGCCTGGCGCACGGTGTTGCCAATCGCCTGTAGCAGGTGAGTCTTGCCGAGGCCGACGCCGCCGTAGATGAACAGCGGGTTGTAGGCGACGCCCGGGTTGTCGGCAATCTGCAGCGCGGCGGCGCGGGCCAGCTGGTTGGCGCGGCCGGACACGAAGTTCTCGAAGTTGAATCCGGGGTTGATGCGCAGGCCCGGCTGGGCGGGCGCGGCCTGGGCCGGAAACACCGGTGCCGCGGAGGGCCCGGCGGTCGGGGCGGAAGCGGCCGGCCGCGGGGCGGCGGGCTTCTTGCCGAGCGAATAGGTGATGGCCACGGGGCGCTCGTAGAATTCCTGCGCCCAGCCGTCGATGTGCTCGGCGAATTTCTCGCGCACCCAGTCCATGACGAAGTGGTTGGGCGCCAGGATGCGGACGTCGCCGTTGGCGTCGTCAAATACCAGGGGCTTGATCCATGTGCTGAATTGCTGCTGGGTCAGGTTGGCGCGGAAGCGCTCTTGGCAGAGGTCCCAGAAGGAATCCATAGTCGAGTGATCGTATGCGGAAAGCGGCATGGAATTTCAAACGGCAATCTTACTCCCCTTCGCCGAGGTTATCCACAGGCCTGCCCGCCAAGAGGCCATGCGGGGCATGTATATTCAGCTTGACACGGGCCCGCATGAGCGAGTCTAATACGCGGTTTTTCAACGGATTTTTTGTGATTGGCCATCCCGATCGAGGGGGCGGCCAGTGCCACCCTAGAAAGGAACGACCATGAAACGCACTTATCAGCCCTCCACCGTTCGCCGCAAGCGCACCCACGGTTTCCGCGCCCGCATGAAGACCAAGTCCGGCCGCGCCATCATCAACGCCCGCCGCGCCAAGGGCCGCGCCCGTCTGGCTGTCTAAGGAATCGACACCCCGCCCAACAACACGGGTGGCGTCCGGCTGCGCGATGCGCGGCTGGTCAACAAGGTCGATTTCGACCGGGTGTTTGCCGACAATCAGCGCGCCAGGACCGAGTATGTGATGGTGATGGCGCGACCCAACCAGGCGGGGATCCCCCGTCTGGGCATGATTGTCGCCAAGCGGCTGCTGGCGCGCGCGGTCGACCGCAACCGGATGAAGCGTTGCATACGCGAGAGCTTCCGGAAGGCCTTGCCGGAGTTGCCCGCCTGCGATTTCGTCGTGCGGGTGCTGGTGAAGCCGGTGACCGGCGACGAGGCCCGCGACCTGGTCCGTACGTTCAGGCGCGCCGGCCAGCGCGCCATGGCAAAATGGCCGCCTGCGGCGTCCGGCTCCTCACCGGAAGCCTTGCCTGAGTCCTCAACCAACTAAAGCGTTCCATCCCTATGGATAACCAGCGGCTGATCCTTTTCATCGTCTTTTCCTTCTCGCTGCTCTTGCTGTGGGATGCCTGGCAGGCCAAGCATGCGCCTGCCCCGGCCCCCACGACGGCGACGGCGCCTGCGGCTGCGCCCCAGCCGAGCCAGGCGCTGAACGCACCCGCGGGCGCCCCAGCCGCGGCGCCTGCCCAGACCGGCTTTGCCAAGGGCGCGCGCGCCGTGGTCGAAACCGACGTGCTGCGCGCGACGATCGATGCCAACGGCGGCGACCTGCGCGAGCTCGAGCTGCTTGCGTATCGAGAGACCGAAGACAAGAGCATGATCTTCACGCTGTTCGAGGACAGCCAGACCCGGCCTTACCTGGCGCAGAGCGGCCTGGTGGGCCAGGGGCTGCCGACGCACCGCAGCGTGTACCAGCTGAACCCCGGCACCTATCGCCTGCGGGGCGGGGCGGTGCAGGTCGAGGTGCCGCTGGTCTGGAACGACCCCGCCAGCGGCGTGCGGGTCGAGAAGACCTACATCTTCAAGCGCGGCAGCTATCAGGTTTCGGTGCGCACGCGCGTCATCAACGGCGGCACCAAGCCGATCGACCTGACACCGTATTACCAGTTCACCCGCCACGGCCAGCCGCCGCTGGGCGAGTCGTTCTTCCTCTATACCTATACCGGTCCGGCGTTCTACACCGACGCCAAGAAATTCCAGAAGGTCGCGTTCACCGACATCCAGGAAGGCAAGGGCGAGTACGAGAAAACCGCCGACAACGGCTGGGTGGGCCTGGTGCAGCACCATTTCGTGTCGGCCTGGCTGCCCGAGGGCAACGTCAAGCGCGAGTACTACACCCGCGCGCTGGGCGACGGCCTGTATTCGGCAGGCGTGATCCTGGCCGAGGGCACGCTGGCGCCCGGCATGCAGAAAACGTTCACGGTGCCGCTCTATGCCGGCCCGCAGATCCAGACGGTGCTGGAGAAGATGGCGCCGGGCCTCGATCTGTCGCGCGACTACGGCTGGCTGACACCGCTGGCCTACCCGATCTTCTGGTCGCTGGAAAAGATCGAGCGCATCGTCGGCAACTGGGGCTGGGCGATCATCATCCTGACGATTTTGCTGAAGCTGGCGCTGTATCCGCTGTCGGCGGCAGGCTACAAGTCGATGGCGAAGATGCGCACGCTGACGCCGCGCCTGCAGCAGCTGAAGGAAACCTACGGCGACGACCGCGCCAAGCTGCACCAGGCGATGGCGGAGATGTACAAGACCGAGAAGATCAACCCGCTCGGCGGCTGCCTGCCGATCCTGATCCAGATTCCGGTGTTCATCGCGCTGTACTGGGTACTGCTGGCGGCGGTGGAAATGCGCGGCGCGCCCTGGCTGGGCTGGATCACCGACCTGACGTCGCCCGATCCGTGGTTCATCCTGCCGATCCTGATGGGCATCACCTCGGTGCTGCAGGTGAAGCTGAACCCGCAGCCGATGGACCCGATGCAGGCCAAGATCATGATGATCATGCCGGTGGCGTTCACCGTGATGTTCGTGTTCTTCCCGGCCGGCCTGGTGCTCTACTGGGTGGTCAACAACATCCTGTCGATTGCGCAGCAGTGGGCGATCAACAAGCAGGTCGAGAGCGGCGCCAAGCCGGCCTCACGCAAGGCCTGAGTCAGGCCAGGGCAAGGGCGAGGGTGTCGAGCCGTTCGGGCTCGTGCACCCAGTAGCCCTGCACGTAATCCACGCCGAGTTCCTTGAGCCACGCATAGGTGGCTTCGGTGTCGACGTATTCGGCGATGACCTTGAGCCCGAGCGCATGCGCCACGTCGACCATGGAGGCGGTGAGGGCCTGGTCGGTCTTGTCGGTGAGGATCTGACGGATATACGTGCCGTCGATTTTCAGATAGTCCAGCGGCAGATTGCGCAGGTAGCCATACGAACTGTAGCCGCTGCCGAAATCGTCCAGCGCGACGCGGCAGCCCATGTTGCGCAGGGCGCGCAGCGAGGTCACGGCGACGTCGAGGTTGCCGATGGCCGCGGTTTCGGTCACTTCGAAAATGAGCTTGCCGGTCAGGTGGGGATACCGGCCCAGCAGGCTCAGGATCGTGCCGATGTGATCCGGATCGGTGAGGCTGTTGCCGGACAGGTTGACCGACAGGCCGCTCATCGCTTCAAGCCCGGCCGCCTGGCCATCCATCCATTCGAGCACGCTGCGCATCAGCCACGCATCGAGTTCGTGTATCCGGCCAGTCTGCTCGGCCATGATCACGAAACTTTGCGTGGTATGACTGGGAACCAGCGTGTCGCTGACGCCCAGCAGGATTTCGTAGTGCGGTTTGCCTTCCGCGTCGCAGGCGGCGATTTTCTGGCAGCGCAGGTAGAGCGAATCGAATGGCAGCGGCTCGATCTGGTTGCTAACCGGGGGTACGTTGCTGAGGCAGCTCAGGTCGAATCCGGCCTCGGCCCGCACGTTGCCGCAAGCCTGGTTGGCCCGGCGCAGCACGCTCGAAGGCACGGCAGGATCGGATTCGTCGATGAGCGGGACAGCAGCGCCGATCATCTTCCATTCGGGATGCAGGGCTTCCATCGCGGTCTTCAGGCGCGTCAGGCGGTCGGCCACGCGCTCGGGCGCCTGCGGCGCAAACACCATCATGAAGGACACGTCGCTCAGGCGGCCGCAGTGCTCGCCCGGCTCCAGGGCATCCTGCAGCAGTTCGCCGGTGCGGCTCTGCATGACCAGCAGTTGCTCGCCCGGCAGGGAGGACAGGACGGGGCGCATGGTGGGAATTTCGATCAGCGCGCAAAACGAAGGCGGCTCGATGACCGGCGCGGCGAGACGCCGCTCGAGCTCGTCCATCAGCGCCGCACGCTTGAGGCAGCCGCTGGCCGGGTCCTGCCAGGTATAGGCGTGGACGGCAGCCAGGCTGGAGGCCAGCGAGACGCTGGCGGTGCGCTGCAGGAAGGGCTGGTCGTAGCTGCCGGCTTCCTCGATCAGGCCGCCGTCGACTTCCTGGGCGAAGCGTTCGGCGGGGATTTCCAGCAGGCGGGTGGCGGAGCGGTTGAGCAGCGCGCACTTGTTGTCGACCTCGCCCAGGACTTCGTAGGGGATGGCTTCCTCGTCGCGCCGGACGACGCACCAGTCCGAGTGCAGGGGCGCGCGCAGCGGCTCGACGTGGCCGAGCGTGCTGAGGTATTGCTGGCGGCGCGACTGCTGTTCGGTCAGGAACTGCTCGTTGATCCTGGCCAGCATGGCGTTGACCTGGGCCAGCGCCGTATCGGTGTTGTCCTGTTCCAGCAGCCATTGCATGGCGAGGCTGCTCGCCTTGTAGAGGGCCGGGTCGAGAAACTGTCCGCGGTCGTCGGCGCCGCGATGCAGGGCTTCCAGGGCATTCATCAGGCGCCAGGCCGGATGGTTGGGCTGGGACTGGTAGGTCAGGCCGTTTAAGGTGTACTCGAGGATCAGGCCCTGGGCCTGCAGCATCAGGGCCCGCACCTGGGACGACGGCGCCAGTCGCTCGGGGCCGGGGTCGACCGGCGGAGGCTGGTGCAGTTCTGCGCGCAGGCTGGCCAGCGCGGCTTCGTCGAGATCGGTGAGCCCGCCCTGGACAGGCGCGGCTGGCGGCACCGCCCATTCGAATCCGATTTGCAGCGGGTCTGCCGCGCTCGAGCCAGCAGGGGCCTGCGGGGCGAAGCGGTCGACGATGCGGTCGCGCGCCAGCAGTTCCGGAATGGGCGTTCCGGCGGCGGGCGGGGGAACGGTCCAGGCCAAGCCAGGCTCGCCGATGGCGTCGAGGTTGTCGGTCAGCTTGACCAGCAGGGCGGTGAGGTCGCTGACCGCCTCGGCTGAAACGAGGCCCGCCGGCTGGCCGTTCTCAGGATGGTGGACGGACTCGCGCAACCATTTCGACAGATTGGACGCGTCCTCGGGCGTGAGCAGCGTCTCCGGGGCGGCTTCGCCGATGATCTCCAGCATGGCCTGATAGGTCGGCCCCGCATGGCTCTGCAGCGCTTCGGCCATCCATTCGTGGCAGCGGGTCTGCTCTTCTTCGCTCAATTGCAGTGGCCCGATCAGGCAGGACAGCACATGCAGCACTTCGTCGGCATGATACGGGTGGGCGATCCTGCGGTGACCCTTGTGCATCAGGGCGGTGTAATGGTGGTCGAACTCTTGCGGCAGAGGGCTCAGGAACTCGGAAACACGCTGGGCGATGGATGTGCGGCGTATCCAGTCGTCGACGTTCGCCATATCGACCGGGTTGTCCGGGTCGGACGTGCACGACGAAGCCAGCGGTTTTCGCTCCATGTACATCGGGTAGATGCGGGTGAACTGCGCTTCGATGCGCTCATGCATCGGATTCAGCGCCTGCTGCAGGCGGATGGCGGTTGGCAGCTGTTCCGGTTCGGCCGGCTGGTTCAGCAAGCGGAAGAACGCACTGACGACGTCCAGCATGCCGTCCATGAAGCGGGCGTGGCAGGCCTGCTGCTTCTGCAGGGTGGCAAGCGTGGCCGCCAGGTGGGTGGTGTTGTGGCGGGTGACCGAGTGCAGCGCGGCGATGACCGCGGGCGAGGCATCGCCGATCGACAGCATGGCGCGATGGCCCTGTGCATGGAAGCACAGGCTGCGGCAGGTGTGGTGCTGGTCCTGCAGGTCGAAGTCCAGCCGGACCGTGTTGCCGATGAGATCAGGTGGAACGGGATTCTGGAAATCGAACGACAGTCCCTGGCTGGTCATCGACGCGATCGTGCCGAAATAGGGCGCCTGCCCGGCTATCTGGAGGACAGCAGGCAACTGGATCGGCCGCGGCGAATAGGTCTCTTCTTCTTGCACGATTCTTGTTGGAATGGGGGGTCCCTGGACGAAGCGCGGGCTTCGCCGGCAGTAAGCCTAACTCGATAACGGCAGTCTGGCGGCCTAATTGAGCCGCAAGGCCGAAAACTGGCCAGAAAAGCGTTGCAGCGAAACGGCGCGCTACAATGCCCGGCAACCGTTATCCGACCCAGTCCATGCCGAATCGAACGCCCGACGCCCCCCTGATCGCCGCCATCGCCACCGCGCCGGGACGCGGCGGCGTGGGCGTGGTACGGGTATCCGGCGCCGATGTAGCGCCGGTTGCGATGGGCATCCTGGGACGCCTGCCGGCCCCCCGGCACGCCACGTATGCGCCCTTCCTGGCGGCGGACGGCAGCCCGCTCGACGAGGGCGTGGCCCTGTATTTTGCCGCGCCGCACTCCTTCACCGGCGAGCATGTGCTCGAACTGCAGGGTCACGGAGGCCCGGTGGTGCTCAACCTGATCCTCGAGCGCTGCATCGAACTGGGTGCGCGGCTGGCCGAGCCGGGCGAGTTTTCGCGGCGCGCGTTTCTGAACGGCAAGCTCGACCTGGCGCAGGCCGAGGCGGTGGCCGACCTGATCGACGCGGTCTCAACCGAGGCGGCGCGCTCGGCGGTACGCTCGCTGTCGGGTGCCTTCTCGGCGCGGATCGCCGAACTGGTCGAGCAGTTGACGCGACTGCGCATGCTGGTGGAAGCGACGCTCGACTTCCCCGAGGAAGAGATCGATTTCCTGAAGCAGGCCGACGCCTTCGGCCGCCTCGACCGCATCGACGCGGCGCTGGCGGCAGTGCGCGCGCAGGCGCGGCAGGGCGCGTTGCTGCGCGAAGGCCTGACGGTCGTGCTGATCGGCCAGCCCAACGTCGGCAAGTCGAGCCTCTTGAATCAGCTGGCCGGATTCGAGGCCGCCATCGTGACCGAGATCGCAGGCACCACGCGCGACACGGTGCGCGAGGCGATCCAGATCGAGGGCGTGCCGCTGCACGTGATCGACACCGCCGGACTGCGCGAGACCGAGGACGCGGTGGAGAAGATCGGCATCGCGCGCACCTGGGCCGCGGTCGAGCACGCCGACGTGGCGCTGCTGCTGGTCGACGCGGCACACGGCGTGGGGCCGCACGAGGCCGCGATTCTCGCGCGCCTGCCGGAGGTGGCGAGGCTGACCATCCACAACAAGATCGACGTCACCGGCGAAGCGCCGCGCGTGGTGGGCAACGAAATCTGGCTGTCGGCCAAGAGCGGCGCCGGGATCGACCTGCTGCGGCAGAAACTGCTGGAGGCGGCCGGCTGGCAGGCGGCCGGCGAAGGCGCCTTTATGGCGCGCGCGCGGCATCTCGACGCGCTCGACCGCGGCGCGCGCCACCTCGCTGCGGCGCGGCAATGCGCCGAGCAGCTGGAACTCTTTGCCGAGGAAATGCGGCTCGCTCAGTCGGCGCTGTCGGAGATTACCGGTGAGTTCACCGCCGACGACCTGCTGGGCGAGATTTTCAGCAAGTTCTGCATCGGCAAGTGATTCCGTTTCCAGCTTGAAAATATGTTTGTCGGCTTCGCCTTGCCGTGCAGCAGCACTGTCTGCAGCTCGCCTTCGCGATCTTTTCAAGCCGGAAACGGAATAAGCCCACCGATCCCGTTCAACTCAACTCAGCGACGCCGGCCAGCGCCACTCGCGGATTTCGGGCTTGTCGATGCCGTGCTCGTGGGCGTACTGGCGGCATTCGATCTGCATGTCGCGCAGCCTTTCCTTGACGTGGGCGCCGGCGACCTGCAGGCGCGGCACGCGGTTGATGACGTCGATGGCGAGGCTGAAGCGGTCGATTTCGTTGTTGATCGCGAGTTCCATCGGCGTGTTGATGTTGCCCTTTTCCTTGTAGCCGCGCACGTGCAGGTTGCGGTGGTTGGTGCGGCGGTAGGCGAGCCGGTGGATCAGCCACGGATAGCCGTGGAAATTGAAGATGATCGGCTTGTCGACGGTGAAGAGGCTGTCGAAGTCGCGGTCCGACAGGCCGTGCGGATGCTCGGTTTCGCACTGCATGCGGAACAGGTCGACGACGTTGATGAAGCGGATTTTCAGGTCGGGGAAATGCACGCGCAGCAGCGCGGTCGCAGCTAATGCTTCCTGGGTCGGAATGTCGCCGCAGCCGACCATGACGACATCGGGCTCGACGCCCGCATCGTTGCTGGCCCATTCCCAGATGCCGACCCCTTTGGTGCAGTGCTTAATGGCGGCGTCCATGTCGAGGTACTGCAGGTGCATCTGCTTGTCGGCGACGATGACGTTGATGTCGTTGCGGCTGCGCAGGCAGTGGTCAGACACCGACAGCAGCGTGTTGACGTCGGGCGGCAGGTAGATGCGCGTGACCTGCGGGTTCTTGTTGACGACGACGTCGAGAAAGCCCGGGTCCTGATGGGTGAAGCCGTTGTGGTCCTGGCGCCAGACGGTCGACGTGATCAGCAGGTTGATCGAGGCGATCGGCGCGCGCCACGGGATGTCCTCGCAGATCGCGAGCCATTTGGCGTGCTGGTTGTACATCGAGTCGATGACGTGGACGAAGGCCTCGTAGGTCGAGAAGAAGCCGTGCCGCCCGGTCAGCACGTAGCCCTCGTACCAGCCTTCGAGCGTGTGCTCGGACAGCATTTCCATGACGCGGCCGTTGGGTGACAGTTCGCCGCCATCGGCGTCCTCGGGCAGGGTCTCGGCAAGCCACAGCTTCTTGCTGACTTCGTAGATGGCGTCGAGCTTGTTGGAGGTGTTTTCGTCGGGGCCGAACACGCGGAAGCGGTCCAGGTTGCGCGCCATGATGTCGCGCAAAAAGCGCCCGAGCGGCTTTGTGTTGTACGCCTCGTCCTGCGCCGGCGAGGCGACCGGCTGGGCGTAGTCGCGAAAATCCGGCAGCCGCAGCGGGTGGCGCAGCAGGCCGCCGTTGGCGTGCGGGTTGGCGCTCATGCGGCGGGTGCCCTGCGGCGCCAGCGCGCGCAGTTCGGGAATCAGGCGGCCGGTGTCGTCGAACAGTTCGTCGGGGCGGTAGCTCTTGAGCCACGCTTCCAGTTGCGCCAGATGGGCGGGGTTGTCGTGGATGCCGGAGAGCGGCACCTGGTGGGCGCGCCAGAAGCCTTCGACCTTGCGGCCGTCGACCTCCTTGGGGCCAGTCCAGCCCTTGGGCGAGCGCAGCACGATCATCGGCCAGTGGGCGCGTTTTGCCTGGCCGCTGGCACGCGCGGCCTGCTGGATCGTGCGGATCTCGGCGAGGCACGCTTCCATCGTCGCGGCCATTTGCCGGTGCATGGTCATCGGGTCGTCGCCTTCGACGAAGTGCGGCGTCCAGCCGTAGCCGCGCATCAGCTGCTCGAGTTCCTCGCGCGGGATGCGCGACAGCAGCGTGGGATTGTTGATCTTGTAGCCGTTGAGGTGAAGGATGGGCAGCACCGCGCCGTCGCGCACCGGGCTCAGGAACTTGCTCGAATGCCAG
>JBFHQA010000060.1:0-15186 GCA_041592455.1 Thiobacillus sp.
GCACCGGCGAGGGCCGCCGCATCCGCGAGGCCTTCATCGCGCCGCCCGGTCACGTGCTGGTGTCGGCCGACTACTCGCAGATCGAACTGCGCATCATGGCGCACCTGTCAGACGATGCGGGCCTGCTGAACGCGTTCGCCAACGACCTCGACATCCACACCGCGACCGCGGCCGAGGTGTTCGGCGTCGGCCTCGACGAAGTGAACACCGACCAGCGCCGCATGGCCAAGGTCATCAACTTCGGCCTGATCTACGGCATGTCGGCGTTCGGACTGGCGAGCCAGCTCAATCTCGAGCGCGCCGCCGCGCAGGCCTACATCGACCGCTACTTTGCACGTTATCCGGGCGTGGCCGACTACATGCAGCGCACCCGCGAGGCCGCACGCAAGCAGGGCTACGTCGAAACCGTGTTCGGCCGGCGGCTCTACCTGCCCGAGATCAACGCCAAGAACCCGCAACGCCGCCAGGGCGCCGAACGCGCCGCGATCAACGCGCCGATGCAGGGCACGGCGGCCGATCTCATCAAGCTCGCGATGATCGCCGTGCAGGGCTGGCTCGACACGGACAAGCTCGCCGCGCGCCTGCTGCTGCAGGTCCACGACGAACTGATCCTCGAGGTGCCCGAGAAGGAACTTGAGCGCGTGCGCAGCGAACTGCCGGGCCTGATGTGCAACGTCGCCCAGCTCAAGGTACCGCTGCGCGTTGGCATGGGCGAAGGCCCGAACTGGGAAGCCGCGCACTGACCATATTCGGGACGAAAAAAAGCGGGCGCCGCAGCGCCCGCAAGCTCAGGTCACGGCAAAACGGATCAGGCTTTCTTCAGGCTGTCGCGAATCTCGCGCAGCAGCACGATGTCTTCGGGAGGCGCAGCGGGTGCGGCAGGCGGCGGTGCCTTCTTCAGGCGGTTGAGCTGCTTGACGATCATGAAGACAATGAAGGCCAGGATGATGAAGTTGATCAGGATGGTCAGGAAGTTGCCGTAGGCGAAGACCGGCACGTTCGCTTCCTTAAGGCCGTCGACCGTCATCGCAACGCCTTCCGGCACGTCGCCCAGCGCGATGAACAGGTTCGAAAAATCGAAGCCACCAAAGATGGCGCCGATGACCGGCATGATCAGGTCCTTGACGATCGAATCGACGATCTTGCCGAACGCGGCGCCGATGATCACACCGACCGCCAGGTCCATCGCGTTGCCCTTGACCGCGAACTCCTTGAATTCAGACATGAAACTCATGGTTTCCTCCCTTGGAATGAATGATTGGCTGCCTTGACAGCAACCATCATCCTAGTCCATCCCCGCCCCCCTCACCCAGTCAAACTTTGTAAATTCGCCCCGGCTTGGTCGGTGCCCGAGAGGAGAGTAAAATGCCCCTCCTTATGCGTATCGGCCACCACACCCTCAAGAACCGACTGATCGTCGCCCCCATGGCCGGGGTGACCGACCGGCCTTTCCGCCAGTTGTGCAAGCAACTCGGCGCAGGCATGGCCGTGTCCGAGATGGTGACGTCGAACTCGCTGCTGTACGGCTCGGCCAAGACCGCCCGGCGTGCCAACCACGAGGGCGAGGTCGACCCAATCAGCGTGCAGATCGCCGGCGCCGACCCCGCGATGATGGCCGAGGCGGCGCGCCACAACGTCGAGCGCGGCGCGCAGATCATCGACATCAACATGGGCTGCCCGGCCAAGAAGGTCTGCAACGTGATGGCCGGTTCGGCGCTGCTTCAGGACGAGACGCTGGTCGGCCGCATCCTCGACGCCGTGGTGCAGGCCGTACCCGACGTACCGGTGACGCTGAAGATCCGCACCGGCTGGGACCGCGAGCACCGCAACGCGCTGAACATCCTGAGAATCGCCGAGGACGCCGGCGTGCAGGCGCTGGCGATGCACGGCCGCACCCGCGCCTGCGGCTACACCGGCGACGCCGAGTACGACACGATCAAGGCGGTCAAGGCCGCGGCACGCATCCCGATCATCGCCAACGGCGACATCACCACGCCCGAAAAGGCCAGGTTCGTGCTCGACTACACCGGCGCCGACGCCGTGATGATCGGTCGCGCCGCGCAGGGGCGGCCGTGGATCTTCCGCGAAATCGAGCATTTCCTCGCCACCGGCGAGCACCTGCCGCAGCCCGAGGTGGCCGAGATTCATGCCGTGCTGCTCGGACACATTCACGACCTATACTCGTTTTACGGGGACGTGACGGGCGTGCGCGTGGCGCGCAAGCACATCTCCTGGTACACGAAGGGACTGGTGGGCAGCAGCGCGTTCCGCCATGCGATGAACCGGCTGGACACGGTGGCCGAGCAGCTGAGCGTGGTGAACGAATATTTTGCACAGGCGGCGCATGCCGACGACCGCCTGCGCTACGAAAACAGCCAAGATAAAAATAGCGCGCAAGACCTGCCGCCTGCCTCACGGCTCGCGGCGTAGCATGCGGCATTAAGGGGAACCCCATGATAGAAGAAAACGAAATTGCCGCGTGCATGCGGCGGTCGCTCAATCGCTATTTCAAGGACCTCGACGGCGAAGCGCCGAGCGAGATCCATGCCATGGTGATCAGCGCCGTGGAAAAGCCCCTGCTGGCCTACATCCTCGACCGCGCAGAGGGCAACCAGACCCGCGCGGCCGACATGCTCGGCATCAACCGCAATACCCTGCGCAAGAAAATGCGCGACTACGACCTCTCGGAATAATCCAACCTGACCATCGCCCCATGAAGATACAGCGCGCCCTCCTCTCGGTTTCCGACAAAACCGGCCTCGTCGATTTCGCCCGCGCGCTCGCCGATGCCGGCGTCGAACTGCTCTCCACCGGCGGCACCGCCAAGGCCCTGCGCGACGCCGGCCTCAACGTGATCGACGTCAGCGAATACACCGGCTTTCCCGAAATGCTCGACGGCCGCGTCAAGACGCTTCATCCCAAAGTGCATGGCGGCATCCTCGGGCGGCGCGACCTCGCCGATCACGTGGCGACGATGCAACAGCACGGCATCCCCAACATCGACCTCGTCTGCGTCAACCTCTACCCCTTCGTCGCCACCGTGTCGAAGCCGCACACGCTCGACGACGCCATCGAGAACATCGATATCGGCGGCCCGGCGATGGTGCGCTCGTCGGCCAAGAACTACCGCTTCGTGGCGATCGTCACCGATCCTGCCGACTACCCGAAGCTCATCGACGAAATGCAGGCCAACGGCGGCGCGCTCGCCGACGCCACCCGCTTCACGCTGGCGAAGAAGGCTTTCAGCCACACCGCCGAGTACGACAGCGCGATCAGCAACTATCTGACCGCACTCAACGACAACAACGAACGCGAGGCCTTCGGCGAGAAGCTGAACCTGCAGTTCACCCGCGCGCAGACCTGCCGCTACGGCGAGAATCCGCATCAGGCCGGCGCCTTCTACATCGAGGCCAACGCCCCCGCCGGCACGATCTCGACCGCGCGCCAGATCCAGGGCAAGGAACTCAGCTACAACAACATCGCCGACACCGACGCCGCGCTCGAGTGCGTGAAGCAGTTCGACGCCGCGCCCGCCTGCGTGATCGTCAAGCACGCCAACCCCTGCGGCGTCGCCTACGGCGCGAGCCTCATGGAAGCCTACGACCGCGCCTACAAGACCGACCCCGAGTCGGCCTTCGGCGGCATCATCGCGTTCAACGGCCGCCTCGACGGCGAGACGGCTGCCGCCATCGTCGAACGCCAGTTCGTCGAAGTCATCATCGCCCCCGAAGTGAGCCCCGAAGCCTCGGCCGCCGTCGCTGCCAAGAAGAACGTGCGCCTGCTCGAGTGCGGCACGTGGTCGGGCGCCGTGAAGCAACTCGACATGAAGCGCGTGGCCGGCGGCCTGCTGGTACAGGATGCCGACGTGCTGCTGAACGCCGAGCTCAAGGTCGTGACGCAGCGCGCGCCCACCGAACAGGAAATGGACGACCTGATGTTCGCCTGGCGCGTTGCCAAGTTCGTGAAGTCGAACGCGATCGTCTACGCCCGCGACCGCATGACCGTCGGCGTCGGCGCCGGCCAGATGAGCCGCGTGAATTCGGCGCGCATCGCCGCGATCAAGGCCGAACACGCCGGCCTCGTGGTGCCAGGATCGGTGATGGCGTCGGATGCCTTCTTCCCGTTCCGCGACGGCATCGACCAGGCGGCCGCGGCCGGCATCAAGGCCGTGATCCAGCCCGGCGGCTCGATGCGCGACGAGGAAGTCATCGCCGCCGCGAACGAGCACGGCATCGCGATGGTGTTCACCGGCACTCGGCATTTCCGGCATTGATTGCGGGTGAGTGGTGAATGGTAAGCGGTGAGTGGAAAACACCCGCGCTTGCCCCCACCACTCCCTACTAACTACTCACCACTCACCACCATGAAAATCCTAGTCATCGGCTCCGGCGGACGCGAACACGCACTGGCCTGGAAGCTCGCGCAATCCCCCCGTGTCTCCCAGGTTTTTGTCGCGCCCGGCAACGGCGGCACGGCGACCGAAGAAGGCCTGGTCAACGTTCCGTTGACGGCGATTCCGTCGCTGGTCGAGTTTGTCCAGCGCGATCCGGACATCGCCTTCACCGTGGTCGGGCCCGAGGCCCCGCTGGCGGCGGGCGTGGTCGACGCCTTCCGGGCAGCCGGGCTGAAGATCTTCGGCCCGACGCAGGCCGCGGCCCAGCTCGAAAGCTCCAAGGATTTTGCCAAGCAGTTCATGGCGCGCCACGGCATTCCGACCGCGGCCTTCGGCACCTTCACCGACGCCGCTGCGGCGCACGCCTACATCGACGAAAAGGGCGCGCCCATCGTCGTCAAGGCCGACGGCCTGGCGGCCGGCAAGGGCGTCGTCGTTGCCGCAACCGCCGACGAGGCGCATGCCGCAGTCGACGCCATGCTCGCCGGCAACAGCATGGGCGAGGCTGGCCATCGCGTGGTGATCGAGGAATGCCTCATGGGCGAGGAAGCGAGCTTCATCGTCATGGTCGACGGCGAGCACGTGCTGGCACTGGCCTCCAGTCAGGACCACAAGCGCTTGCTGGACGGCGACGCCGGGCCCAACACCGGCGGCATGGGCGCCTATTCGCCGGCCCCGGTGGTCACCCCGGCGCTGCACGCGCGCATCATGCGCGAGGTGATCCATCCGGTGGTCGAGGGCATGGCCGCCGACGGCATCCGCTTCACCGGCTTTCTGTATGCCGGCATCATGGTGGGGCCGGACGGCGCGCCCAGGGTGCTCGAATTCAATTGCCGCATGGGCGACCCGGAAACCCAGCCGATCATGATCCGCCTGAAGAACGACCTCGTCACCATCATGGAAGCCGCCGTCAACGGCAGGCTCGACCAGGTCGAAGCCGAGTGGGACCGCCGCACCGCCCTTGCCGTGGTGCTGGCCGCCGCCGGCTACCCGGATGCCCCGAAGAAAGGCGCTGTCATCAGTGCGCTGCCTGCCGCAACCGAGGACCTGCACGTGTTCCATGCCGGCACGGCAGTCGAGAATGGACAGACCGTGGTCAGCGGCGGCCGCGTACTGGCCGTGACCGCGCTGGGCGACAGCGTGCGCATGGCCCAGAAGCGCGCCTACGAAGCGGTGGCCGGAATTCACTTCGACGGCATGCAGTACCGCCGCGATATCGGCTGGCGGGCGCTGGACAGAAAAAAGTAAAGCGGTGAACGGTGAGCCGGATACGGCGAAGCACGGGACGGCCGCGCTGCATGCGTATCTGGCTCGCGGCGGCGTGATCGCCTACCCGACCGAATCCTGCTTTGGCCTCGGCTGCGACCCGCGCCATCCGGGCGCCCTGAAGCGCCTGCTGCGGATCAAAGGCCGCAGTGCGTCCAAGGGCCTGTTGCTGCTCGCCGACCGCGTCGAGCGGTTTCGTCCCTTTATTCGCCCGCTCGAACCCGCTACCCTGTCACACATGAAACGCTTGTGGCCCGGCCCGGTCAGCTGGATCGTCCCGGCCTCGACCGCCTGCCCTCCGCTGCTGACCGGCCAACGTGAAACTGTCGCCATCCGCGTCACGGCGCACGACGCTGCGGCCCGGCTGTGTCGCCGCCTCGGCATGGCGCTGGTTTCGACCAGCGCCAACAAAAGCGGCCGCCAACCGGCCAAAACCGCGGCACAATGCCGCAGAATATTCGGCGCGCGCGTGCGCGTGATCGAAGGCCGGATCGGCCTGCGCCGCCGCCCGTCCACCCTGATCGACCTTGCAACCGGAAAGATTCTTCGACCCTGATGTCTGCTGCCACCGCCTTCGACACCTCCGCCGTCAAATCCTATCTGCTCGACCTTCAGGCACGCATCGTGGCCGCGCTCGAAGCGGCTGACGGCCTGCCGTTCCGCACCGATGCCTGGGAGCGTTCCCCCACCCCGCCCTCCCCCCAGACGGGAGAGGGAGACAAGGCTGAGTCGTCCTTTAATGGCGGCGGCGGCATCTCGCGCCTGATCGAGGAAGGCCGCGTGCTGGAGCGCGGCGGGGTGAATTTCTCGCACGTGCTCGGTCAGCAGCTGCCGCCCTCGGCGAGCGCGCACCGCCCGGAACTCGCCGGCCGCCGCTGGGAGGCGATGGGCGTGTCGCTGGTACTGCACCCGCGCAACCCCTACGCACCGACCGTGCACATGAACGTGCGCTGCTTCGTCGCGATGAAGGACGGCGAGGCGCCGGTCTGGTGGTTCGGCGGCGGCATGGACCTGACGCCCTATTACGGTTTCGAGGACGACGCGAAGCATTTCCACGTCACCTGCAAGCAGGCGCTCGACCCGTTCGGCGCCGACCTGCACCCGCGCTTCAAGGCCTGGTGCGACAAATATTTCTTCCTCAAGCACCGCAACGAGCCGCGCGGCATCGGCGGCGTGTTCTTCGACGACTTTTCCGAAGGCGGCTTCGATCACGCGTTCGGCATGACGAAAAGCGTGGGCGATGCGTTCCTGACGGCCTACCTGCCGATTCTCGAGCGCCGCAAGGACCTCGCCTACGGCGAGCGCGAGCGCGACTTCCAGGCCTACCGGCGCGGGCGTTACGTCGAGTTCAACCTGGTGTTCGACCGCGGCACGTTGTTCGGCCTGCAGTCGGGCGGGCGCACCGAGTCGATCCTGATGTCGCTGCCGCCGATCGTGAAATGGCGCTACGACTGGCACCCCGAACCCGGCTCGGCCGAAGCCCGCCTCTACAGCGATTTCCTGACCGCACGTGACTGGCATGAATAAAATCCCGCGCCGCATCCTGATCGGCCTGGGCATCCTGCTGCTGACCCTGAGCCTGGTCGGCCTGATCGCCTGGGAACTGGTGTCGTCGGCACTGGAGGCGAAGTATCTCGCCAAGACCGCCCAGAAAATGACCTGGGACATCCGGCCCGGTCCGTCCAGCCGCATCCGCTACCCCGGCGAAGGCCCATACGACATGCGCCTAGGCTACAGCAAGCTGCCGGAATACCTGCAGCGGCTCGACAAGGCCGGATGGCAGATCGACCGCCAGGCAAAGATCAGCATCCAGATGGAGCGGGTCGACGACCTCGGCCTGTTCCTGCCTTATCACGAAAAAGACCAGGCCGGGCTCACCCTGCTCGACAGCGATGGCGAACAGCTGTATTCGAAGCAGCACCCCGAGCGGGTCTACGCCCGCTTCGACGACATCCCCGAGGTGCTGGTCAACGCGCTGATCTACATCGAGAACCGCGAACTGCTGACCGAGCAGTTTCCCACCCGCAATCCGGCGGTAGAGTGGGACCGGCTCGCCCAGGCCCTGCTGGAGAAAGGCATCAGCCTGATCGATACCGACCGCAACGTACCGGGCGGCAGCACCCTGCCGACGCAAATCGAGAAATATCGCCATTCGCCCGAGGGCCTCACCAGCAGCATGGGCGAAAAGCTGCGCCAGATGGCCACCGCCAGTCTGCGTGCCTATCTCGACGGCGCCAACACGCTGCCGATGCGGCGCAAGACGGTGATGGCCTACCTCAATACCGTGCCGCTTGCCGCTGCACCCCGCATCGGCGAGGTCAATGGCGTGGGCGACGGCCTGTGGGCCTGGTACGGGCTGAACTTCGACGAAGTCAACCAGACGCTCTCGTCCAAGCCGTCGGCGAACAACCTGGCCTATGCCACGGCACTCAAGCATGCGCTGTCGCTGATCGTCGCGGAGCGCCGCCCATCCTACTACCTGGCCTCCAACCGCAAGGCGCTGGATGCCCTGACCGACGACCACCTCGACCTCCTGGCCGGCGCCGGCATCCTCTCGCGCGACATGGCCGAGCGCGCCAAGCGCGTCAAGCTGCGAAACACCAGCCAGCGCGTCGACCCGGCCCCGCCCCGCTTCGTCGACCTGAAGGCCACCAACGCGCAGCGCATCCAGGTCGCCCAGCTGATCGGCGAGAAGCGCCTCTACGATCTCGACCGGCTGGACCTGCAGGTCGGGACGACGATCAACCAGCCCGCGCAGAAAATCGTCAGCGCCTATTTGCAGAGCCTGGCGAACCAGGAAGCCGCCGCCGCATCCGGCCTGATCGGCCACCGCCTGCTGCAGCCGCAGAATCCGCTCGGCAGCGTGATCTACAGCTTCACGCTGTATGAAAAAACGCCAAGAGGCAATGCGCTGCGCATCCAGGCCGACAACCTCAACCAGCCGTTCGACATCAACAGCCAGGCCCGGCTGGACCTGGGCTCGACCGCCAAGCTGCGCACCCTGGTCACCTATCTGGAGATCATCGCGCGGCTGCATCACGACTACCGCAAGCTGGATCCGGAAGCGCTCAGGCAGAAAGCGCAGCCGCAGCGCAATGTGCTGTCGCAATGGGTGGCATCCACCCTGCTCGGCCAGCCCGACATCCGTCTGGACACGCTGCTCGAGGCCGCGATGAACCGCCGCTATTCGGCCTCGCCGGAAACCTTCTTCACGGGCGGGGGATTGCACAACTTCGCGAACTTTGACGCCAAGGACAACGGGCGCGTCATGGACGTGTGGGAGGCCACGCGCAATTCGGTCAACCTCGTCTACATCCGGATGATGCGCGACATCGTGCGCCACTATGCCAGCGACACCCCGGGCGCCGCGGCGCGCATCCTCGACGACGCCAACAATCCCCTGCGCGAAACCTACCTGATGCGCTTTGTCGACCAGGAGGGCCGCGTCTTCATCAACCGCTTCTACCAGCGCCACCACAAGAACCCGCCCGACCAGATGGCGGAGGACCTGTATACCCGCATCCGCGGCAATCCGCGCCGCTTCACGTCGGTGTTCCGCTACCTGAATCCCAAGCTCGGGTTCGACGCCTATGTCAGCGCGCTGCACCAGCAGATACCGGCCAGCACCGGCCTCAGCCAGAGCACCCTCGAGTATCTGTACAAGACCCATGCGCCCGAGGCCTACGACTTGGCGGACCGCGGCTACGTAACGCAGATCCACCCGCTGGAACTGTGGGTGGTCAAGCGCTTGCGCGCCGCCCCGAAGATTACCCTGAACACCCTGTACGAGCAGGGTGCCGACGAGCGCATCGAGGTCTACAACTGGCTGTTCAAGACCAGCCGCAAGAATGCGCAGGACATCCGCATCCAGAGCCTGCTCGAGGTCGAGGCCTTCGATGGCCTGCTGACCGACTGGAAGCGGCTGGGCTACCCGTTCGACAACATCACGCCCTCCTATGCAACCGCCATCGGCAGTTCGGGCGACCGGCCGGCCGCGCTGGCCGAGTTGATGAGCATCCTGGTCAACGATGGCGTGCGTTTCCCGATGGTCAGCCTGACCGCGCTCCACTTCGCCATCAACACGCCCTACGAGACCCACCTGTCTCCCAAGCCGGTCAAGGGCGAGCGGCTGATGCCGGCCGAGGTGGCGCAGACGGTGCGCCGCGCCCTGCTGCAGGTGGTCGAGAGCGGAACGGCCGCACGACTGTCCGGCGCCCTCAAGGACGGCGCAGGCAATCCGCTCGCCATCGGCGGCAAGACCGGGACCGGCGACCATCGCTACGAGCGCTACGGCAAGGGCGGGCAACTTCTGGAATCGCGCGTGGTCAACCGTACGGCGACCTTCGCGTTCTACCTGGGCGAGCGCCACTTCGGCACGCTGACCGCGCTGGTGCCGGGCGAGCAGGCCGGCCAGTTCGGCTTCACCAGTTCGCTGACGGCGCAGATCCTGAAAACGCTGCTGCCCCAGCTGCAGCCGCATCTGTACCCACAGCCGCCCGCGCCGCCCACCCCCGCGGAGGCCGTCCCTGAGGCAACGCCTGCTCCGGTGCTGCCGGCGCCCGCGCCTGCCGCACCGCCCAGGCCGATGAAGGAAAAACCCGAAGGCTCGACCAGCCAGGCCGCGCCCCCGCCCAAGGAGCCGCCGACCCGGGGCGGATTCCCGGAGGACCTGGAGCCCAGCGTGGTGGTCCCGGTGCCGGCCAAGCCAGCCCCCCTGCAGGAGCCCGCGGCGCCGACGCCCTGACCGTGAAGCCGGGGCTCGGTGTCGAGCCCCGGCGCTTAGGAATCCCGCTTAAATCGGATATGCTGAAACTCGCCGAACCCGCATCGCACCATGAATGACTCGATTCATCCGCTGATCCAGCACACCCCCACCGATTCCGGAAACGTCAGCATTCCGGCATTGCTGGTGCTGTCGGAAATCACCACCAGCCTGTCGACCGACGCCAATGTCGAGCAGCTGCTGGGACGGTTCCTGTCGACCATGATCCGCCTCGCGGGCGCACAGGCGGGCGCGGTACGCGTGATCACCGACGACCGCACCCATCTGCGGCTGATCGGCTCGGTGGGCCTGCCGCCCGAACTGGTCGAGCACGAGAGCATCGTCAGCGTGGATTGCGGCGTGTGCGGCAAGGCCGCGCGCGAAGTGACGGTCAGCAGCTGGAACAACGTCGCCTTCTGCAAGCGCCAGGCCAACGACGCCTATTTCAGCGACACCTGCAACAGCGTGGTGGCCGTGCCGCTGATGCACAAGAGCCAGGTCATGGGCGTCTACAACCTGTTCATGGAAGAAGGCAAGGCCGTGCCCGAGGATGTGCGCCTGCTGTTCCGCTCGATCAGCGAGCACCTCGGCATCGCGCTGGAGAACGCACGCCTCACCCGCGAGAACATGCGCATCTCGCTGATGAACGAGCGCCAGATGCTGGCCAACCAGATCCACGATTCGCTGGCGCAGACGCTGGCCTACGCCAAGATGCGCCTGACGGTGCTGTCCGATGCGATGCGCCACGAGGACTACCCCAAGGCCAACCGCTATCTGGTCGACGTCGAGGAAGCCGTCGACCTCGCCTACGCCGACCTGCGCGACCTGATCACCCAGTACCGCGACCGCATCAATCCGCGCGGCCTGGTGCCGGCGATCCAGGAACTCGCCAAGAGCTTCCGCAAGAAGGCCAACGCCGACGTCGACTTCCTCAATCTCGTGCAGGACGTGAACCTCACGCCCGACGAGGAGATCCAGGTCTTCCACATCATCCAGGAATCGCTGTACAACATCGCCAAGCACGCCCGCGCGCGCCATGTCGTCATCACGTTCGACCTGGAGGACGGCCAGTACATCGTCAACGTCGCCGACGACGGCGTCGGCGTGCAGAAGAAGAACGACGAGTCCTCGACCATGGGCAAGAGCTTTGGCCTCACGATCATGCGCGAGCGCGCCGCCAAGCTGAACGGCCGGCTCTCCGTGGAAAGCCGGCCTGCCGGCGGCACGGTGATCCGCCTCATTTTCCCGCAATTCAAACCCGAGCAAGCCGCATGAGCCTCACCCGCATCATCCTGGTCGACGATCACACCCTGTTCCGGAAGGGCCTGGCCGAACTGCTCGAGCAAAGCGGCGAGATCGAGGTCACCGCCTTCACCGGTTCGCCCGACGACGTGGAGCGCCTGCTGAAGGCGCATCGCCCCGACGTGCTGATCCTCGACCTCAACATGCCCGGCACCGACGGCATCACGCTGATGCAGCAGTTGCGGAGCGCCGGCTTCGACCTGCCGGTGCTGATCCTCACGCTGTCCGAAGCCGAGGACGATCTGGCCCGCGCGCTGCGCGCCGGCGCCAACGGCTACCTGCTGAAAAGCATGGAGCCCGACGAGGTGGTCGACGCCATCCAGCGCGCCCAGCGCGGCGAGACCGTCGTGGCGCCCGCGATGACCGCCAAGCTGGTCAAGCTCTACGACCAGAAGGACCAGGACGCCGGCTCCCTGCTCGATGCGCTGACGCCCCGCGAGCGCGAAATCCTCTCACACCTGTCGCGCGGCGAAAGCAACAAGGCGATTGCCCGCACGCTCGACATCAGCCACGACACCGTCAAGCTGCATGTGCGCCACATCCTGGCCAAGCTCAACCTGTCGTCACGCGTCGAGGCCGCCGTGTTCGCCGTCGAGCACCGGGTGTCTCCGGCAGGGCGCAACGAGGGCCGCTGAGCCCTGTCGATTCGACGACGTCCGGGTATACTGAAAAGTCACCCGCCGGGCTGTTCGCGTCGCACCAGGGCCCTCTCGACCGCAGGGAGGGCGCCCGGATCATGACAACACATCGGGAGGAGGCATCGACATGAACATTCTGGGTCCACTGATTTTCGCAGGCCTGATCCTGCTGGGCGTATTCACCCTCGCCAACTGGGAGGTGCTGAACGCCACCAGCGAGCTGTCTTTCGTGGCCTTCAGCCTGGAGGCGCCGCTGGGCGTCGTGCTGCTCGGCGTCATCCTGGTGTTCCTGGCGCTGTTTACCGGCTACGTCCTGATCCTGCGCACCACCATGCTGATGGATGCGCGCCACTATGCCCGCGAACTGGAAGCGCAGAAAAAGCTGGCCGACGACGCCGAAGCGTCGCGCCTGAACGCATTGCGCAGCCAGATCGAAACCACGTTCGCGCAGTTGCAGGCATCGGCAGATCAATCCCGCACCGACCTCAACGTGCGCATCGAAGGCCTGGAACAGGCCCTGCAGGCCACGCTCGAGGAGTCGACCCGGAGCCTGTCGGCCTACATCGGCGAGGTCGACGACAAGCTCGACCGCAGCCTCGCGTCGCCGCCCGCTGCAGGGCAATAAACCCGACCCCCGGCCTTATTGGGCCGGCGCGGCCTCGCGCCCTGCCGCCGCCGTCGCATCTTCAGCCGGCGGCACCACCAGGCTGACCAGGGTCTGCCCCGGCTGCGGCTTGATCTTTCCGTCCGCGGCCAGCACCTGGAGGTTGCCCTCGGTGGTGATCAGGAACAGCGGCAAGACCTGCCCGCCATACTGCGCCATCAGTTGCTCGACCCCGAAGGCCTCGCTGAGGCGGGTTTTCTTGAGCACGGCCTCCTCGGTAAAGCGCTGCGTCAAGGCGGCATGGGTCAGGCCCTTGCCGAACAGGAAGCGCCCCCGCAGGTGGCGGGATTGCGCATCGAGCTGTTTTTCGTCCTCGGGCATCAGCTGGTAGGCCTGCGAGCGGCCGAACAGAGGCGCGAAATGCAGCGCAGCCAGCGAGTTCACGTCGTCGTTGGTGGTCATCGCCATCAGCTTGCCGATGCCGCTGATCTCGACCCGGTCCAGCACGTGGTCAGCAAAAATGCTGGCGTAGAAAGCCGGTATCCCGTCCATCCGCGCGGCCGACACGTTGTGGCGGTTGTTGTCGACCAGCATGACCGGAAAGCCTTCGTCGTGCAGCACCTTGGCCATGTTGCGCACCCAGTAGTGGCCGCCCAGGAACAGCACGCCTTGCGGGTGCTCCTTGGCCAGGCCGAGCCTGCGGGCGACCCAGGGCGCGGTCAGGCCGTACAACGCGACGGTGCCGATGATGACGAAGAAGGTCTGCGGCACCAGCACTTCGGAGCCGCCCAGATCCACCTCCTCCAGCCGCAGGGCAAAGATCGACGCCACGGCCGCGGCGACGATGCCGCGCGGCGCCATCCACGACAGGAACAGCTTTTCCTTGAGGCTCAGCTTGCTGCCGAAGGTGGAGGCGAAAACCGAGGCGGGCCGCGCCACGAAGACCAGCACGGCCAGGAACGCCAGGCTGGCGAGGCCAATCTGACCGAGGTCTTCCGGCCTCAGATGGGCCGCCAGCAGGATGAACACGGCAGCGATCAGCAGCACCCGCAGGTTCTCCTTGAACTCGACGATATGCTGGACCGATACGGCCTTCTGGTTGGCCAGCGCAAACCCCATGATGGTCACGGCCAGCAGGCCGGATTCGGATTGCAGCAGGTTGGACCCGGTGAAGATGCCCACCACGAACATCAGCGCAACGGGGTTGTGCAGCGCATCGGGAATGTAGTCCCGCTTCATGCAGAACCCCAGGACCAGGGCCGCCAGCAGACCCAGCGCGGTGCCGATGGCGATCGTCTTCAGCACGGTGGTGGCCACCACCATCAAGGGCTCGGTCTCGACCTGGATGATCACCTGGAACACCAGCACCGCGAGCATCGCACCGATCGGGTCGATGACGATGCTTTCCCATTTGAGGATCGCGCTGGTCTGGCCGGTCGGACGGATGAAGCGCAGCATCGGGCCGATCACGGTCGGGCCGGTCACCACCAGCACCGCGCCCAGCAGGATCGCCAGCGGCCAGTCCAGCCCCAGTATCCAGTGTGCCGCCAGCGCGGCAACCAGCCAGGTGATCGACGCCCCCAGCGTGACCAGCCACGCCATCACGCCGCCGATGGCGCGAAACTCCTTGACCGACAGGCTCAAGCCGCCTTCGAACAGGATCACGGCGACGGCCAGCGACACCACCGGATACAGCAAGGGCCCCAGCAGCGTGTCGGGGTTGATCCAGCCCAGGATCGGCCCCGCCAGTATGCCGAACACCAGCAGGACAAGAATGGAGGGGATGCGCAGGCGCCAGCCCATCCACTGGGCGGCGATGCCGAGGATGACGACAGCGCTCAAGCTGACCAGAGTATGTTCGACCATAGGAAACGTTCGGTTCGAGGCGCGGGATGCGGCCTGCAAGACGGCTGCATCCGGACACGGGATGCCCAAAAGGGCTCAATTGTATCGAGAGATCGCGACAGGAACGAAAACCGGTCCGCGCACCGGTCGCGCATCGGATCGCGGGTGCGGCGATTCGGACGTTCCCAGCCGGCGACCCGTCAGGACCAGACCCCGGGCCGGGGCGAAAAACTGTCCAGCACGCTCAGGTAGCTGGCGCGCGCCACCGCCGATGGGTCCGGCAGATTCCGCTGGCTCATGCTGCCCTTCAACTGGGCCACCGACTCGTATTCCTTTTCTTCCATCCAGTTCTGCATCGCCGCCAGGATCTCGGTCA
>JBFHQA010000061.1:0-15119 GCA_041592455.1 Thiobacillus sp.
GATGCGCTCCCCGGGTTGCGGCGCCAGCAGGCGCATGGCCCGGCTGACCAGTGCGCGATTGATGGCGGTGTTGACCTGGGTGAATTCGGTCGGCCTGAACGGCATGACCAGGCCGAATTCGGGCAGGCTGTAGCTGAGTTCGGGCACGATCTGCGGCCAGAAGGGGCGTGCCGTGTCGGGCCCTTTCTTCTGCTCCCATATCTGCACGTGGTGCTGCTCGGCAAATTGCCGCACCTTGGCGGCATCCTCGTCAGTCCAGGGTTCGAGCAAACGGAACACCAGGATCGTGATCTGCTCGCCCACCGCGACCTCGATCTGGGGGATGCGGTCGGCGTTCGACAGCTGCACGATCAGGTCGCGCAGCGGGCGGATCAGGGCCGAGACATCGGGTGTCAGGATCTCGCAGCTTTTCATGTCGGCGATGAAGCTGGAGCGCTTTTCGTGAAAGCCGACCAGCACGCCGCCTTTCTTGTTGACCAGGCGGACCGACAGCCGGGCACGATGGCGGTAGCCCCAGCTGGGTCCGTGCAGCGCGCGCATGACCACGTCGGGGCTGACCTTGCCGATGCGGGCGAGGTTTTCTTCCAGCACGCGCTGCTTGGCGGCAACCTGCGCGCTGGCTTCGAGGTGCTGCATCGAGCAGCCGCCGCAGCGGCCAAAGTAGGGGCAGCGGGGCTCGGCGCGTTGCGCGCTGGTCTTGTGGATGGCGACCGCGTTGGCCGAGTTGTATTTGGCGTGCTTGCGGTAGATGGCAATCTCCGCGCGTTCGCCGGCCAGCGCGCCGTCGACGAACGTGACCTTGCTGTCGATGCGGGCGACGCCGTGACCTTCGTGGTCGAGGGAGAGGATGTCGACGACGGGATTCATGACCATGCCGCCAGGAATTCCTGCCAGTGGGCCGCATCGTGGCTGGCCACGGTGCTGCGGGCGAGCTCGATCTCGGCAGCGTAGGCCGACTCGGTCAGCGTGCCGCGCATTTTCTGGAAGCGCAGGTACACCAGCCAGGTGTTCATGACGTCGGTCTCGCAGTAGTTGCGGATCGCTTCGATTTCACCGTTCTGGTAGGCGTCCAGCACTTTCGAGCCGTCCATGCCCAGCTTGCCGGGAAAGCCGCACAGCCTGGCCATCTGGTCGAGCGGCGCGTTGGCGCGGGCCTGGAACATGGCCAGCACGTCCATCAGGTCGAGATGCCGGGTGTGGTAGCGCGACAGGTAGTTGTTCCACTTGAACTCCTTGTCGTCGTCGCCCCAGTCCCAGTAGCGGGCCGCCGCGATGCCGTGGATCAGGCTGCGGTAGTGCAGCACAGGCAGGTCGAAGCCGCCCCCGTTCCACGAGATGAGCTGCGGCGTATAGCGCTCGATGCCGTCGTAGAAGCGCTGGATGAGTTCGGCTTCGCCGCTGTCGGGGTCACCGAGCGACCACACCTTGAGCTGGTCGCCGCCGTTCTTGTCGGAGCTGCGCAGCACGCAGGAAATGGCGACGATGCGGTGCAGGTGGTGGGGCATGAAGTCGCTGCCGGTTTTCTGGCGGCGCGCGAGCAGCGCCATCTCGGCAAGTTCGGCACGGGGCAGGGCCGCTTCGTCTATGCCGTTGACGGCGGCGAATCCGGCGAGGTCGGGGATGGTTTCAATGTCAAAAACCAGGGTGGGGTGCATAGCGCAGGCGGGCAGGCAAAAACCGCCATTTTACGCTGTCGGCAGCCTTTTTACCTGATGGATGTCGCGCTTGCCCCGTTCAGTGGAGCGCATCGTCGAGCGCCGAGGCTGCGATCAGGGCGTCCAGATACGCCACGGAGATCTGGTGCATGGGAATGTCCAGGCGCTGTGCGTATTTTTCGAGGGTGTCGGCATTGTTGTTTTCGCAGGCGAAGGCCAGCTGCAGCAACGCGCCTTCAGGTGTGGCGCTCGATGCCAGTGCACGTGCGGTGACGGAAGACAGCCCCAGCTTGCGCACCAGCACTTCTAGCGGCAGGGATAGCGCAAGCGTGGCGGTGGACAGCATGCCGACCTCGAACGCGGCCGCTGCGCTCTCCGCCGGTGCGCCCATGCGGGTGATCTTTCCCATGAACAGCGCCCGCGTCAGGGCCGTCACGGCATACCGGCGGGTGGCTTCGGTGGGCTGGGTGCCTGTCAGGGCGAGCAGGGCGGCAACCCGGCTGGCGCGCTGCGGGCCGAGCATGACCAGCGCATGCATGGCGGAGTCTGCCGGGCGGCTCAGGCCGCCGACCAGCGAGTTGGCTATGGCGAGCAGGCGCGGCGCCATGTCCGGATTCAAGCGGAAAAACTGGATCAGCGTGTCGACGGAATGGTGCAGGGCAATGGCCAGCAAATCCAGCTGTACGGCCTGTTCGCGCGTGCTGTCGACAGGCTGGGTGTCGCCGGCAAAGAAGCGCCCCTTGAACCAGGCGCGGTCGGGCCATTCGTTCTGGGTGCGCGAATTCTGGACGCCTTCGACCACCAGGCGCGCCTGCACGCGGGGCGGCTTCTCGTCTGCGTGGCAGCTCAGATAGCGCCATGCGGTGGCGCTGTCCTGCACGATCGGATCCTTGCGGTTGAGCCTGGGACAAAAGATCAATCCGGCGTCCTGCAGCGCCAGCGCGCGCGCAAGATGAGTCTCGTTGTCGATATCCACATTCCAGACCAGCAGGCGGTGGTTGAGCTGCTGGGGGATGTCGCTGAACAGTACGCCCTCGCTGATCTTGACGAACAAGGGCAGCTTGCCGGTCAGCCCGTCTTGGGTCAGCGAATAGAGCCCGGTCAACAGCATGTCCTCGTCCATTTGACGCAGTTCGGGCACCATGTCCGGAGTAGTGGTGCGTCCGCGCAGCACCAACTGGTGGGCAACCAGGTTGGATGCAGCATCGAACAGCGGATCAAAGGACAGAAAACGCGCCCGCAGCGCATCCTCGCGCACCGGTTCGCAACTGTCGACTCCCAGCATCTGGGTCACCACGACGGGCTGTTCCGAGTCGCCGGTGTTGATGCCGCCGCCGATGATGCGAGATGGATGGGGATCGTCAGAGGTCATGTGACTACAGGGCAATAGTAGTATGTTCATTCTAGCGCCGTGAACCCGGCTTGGGGCGCGGTGGTCACCATGATGCACGATTTTTCTGTTTTTGTTCGAGAGGGGGGCTGCATGAAGCAGATGATACTGGCGGGATCGTTCATTGCCGGTTTGGGGCTTGTTCCTGGCCAGGCGACGGCTGCGCCTGCCGGGGAGACGATCAGTACCGCATCCGACCAGCAGAGCGTGGCGGTCACGATCTACAATGACAACCTGGCGCTGGTGAAGGATGCGCGGCAGGTGCGCTTGTCCCGCGACTTCAATCGACTGGCCTGGCGTGAAGTGTCGGCGCAGATGCGCGCCGAAACCGCACAGGTGCGCAACGTCTCGAATCCCAATGGATTCAGGCTGCTGGAACAGAATTTCGACTTCGATCTGCTGACGCCTCAGAAACTGATCGAGAAATACGTGGGGCGCGAGGTCAGCGTGATTCGCAGCCATCCCACGACCGGCGCCGAAACGCGTGAAACGGCGACCGTGCTTTCGACCAATCAGGGCGTGGTGCTCAAGTATGCCGACCGCATCGAGACCGGCATTCCCGGACGCCTGGCCTTCCCGGGCGTGCCCGATACGCTGCGCGACAAACCCACGCTGGTGATTTCCCTGGACAGTCCGGTTGCCGGTCCGCAGAACCTGGAGCTGTCCTACCTGACCGGCGGGCTGTCATGGCGCGCCGACTATGTCGCGTCGTTGAGCGCGCAGGACGATCAGATCGACCTGAACGGCTGGGTCACGCTTACCAACCAGAGTGGCGCCGCCTATCCCAATGCCAGGCTGCAACTGGTGGCGGGCGACCTCAACCGGGTGCGCGATGCGCAACCGTCGCCGCGGAGCATGATGGCGATGGCGGCCAAGGTCGCCGACGCGGCGGAAATGCAGCAGGAATCGCTGTTCGAGTACCACCTGTATACCCTGTCGCGCCCGACCACGCTGGCCGAAAACCAGACCAAGCAGGTCGCACTGATGTCGGCCACGCGGGTGCCGGTCAGGAAGGAATACCTGCTGGAAGGCGCGAATTACTACTACACGGGGCAGCATGCCGACCTGGGCCGGAAAATCAAGGTCGGCGTCTTCGTCGAATTCAGCAACAAGGGCGAAGGGCTGGGCATTCCGCTGCCGCGCGGCATCATGCGCATGTACAAGAAAGACAGCCAGGGCAATACGCAGTTCGTCGGCGAGGATCGCATCGACCATACTCCCAAGAACGAAAACGTGCGCCTCCGGCTCGGCAATGCTTTCGACGTGACCGCAGACAGGAAGCAGACCGAGTTCCAGAAACTGTCGGGCACGAGCCGCTACAACTATGTGTTCGAGTCGGCCTACGAGATCGTGCTGAAAAACGCCAAGCCTGAAGCCGTCACCGTGAAGGTGCGCGAACCCATGCCCGGCGACTGGTCGATCATCGCGGAATCCCACCCGCATGCGAAGGCTGCATCCGGCACGGCCGAGTGGCAGGTCAGGGTGCCCGCCGAAGGCCAGGCCGCGCTCACGTATCGCGTGCGCGTCAGGTACTGAGCCCGCGTCGCCGGCGGATATCCGTGATCAGTCCCAGGGTCGAGCCGTCATGTTCGCCGATGGCGCGCACGGAACTCAGTGCAGCGCGAATGGGAGGCGCCAGTTGTTTGCCGAGTTCGACGCCCCACTGGTCGAAGCTGTTGATCCGCCAGACGATGCCCTGCACGAATACCTTGTGCTCGTAGAGCGCGATCAGCATGCCCAGCGTGTGCGGGTCGAGCTTCTGGTAGAGCAGGGTATTGCTGGGCCGGTTGCCCGGAAATACCTTGTGCGGCGCCAATGCCCGCGCTTCCTTGCGGCTCATGCCTTGGGCGATCAGCTCGGCCTCGATCACGGCCCTGGGCTTGCCCTTCAGCAAGGCTTCGGTTTGCGCGAGGCAGTTGGCCAGCAACCATTCGTGCTGGTCGGCCAGCGGCGTGGGGTTGACCGCGGCCACCAGGAAATCCGTGGGAATCAGGCGGGTGCCCTGGTGCACCAGCTCGAAGAACGCGTGCTGGCCGTTGGTGCCGGGCGCGCCCCAGACGATGGGACCGGTGTTGTAGTTGACGTGGCGGTTGGCGCGGCTGACGTTCTTGCCGTTCGACTCCATGTCGAGCTGCTGCAGGAACGGCACCAGCAGCCGCAGGCGCTGGTCGTAGGGGAAGACGCCGTAGGTGTCGGTGCCCCAGAAATTGGCATACCAGATGCCCAGCATGCCGAGGATCACGGGCATGTTGGATTCCAGCGGCGCTTCCTTGAAATGCACGTCCATCGCGTGCGCGCCCGCCAGCAAGGCCTGGAAGTTGCCCCAGCCGATCTGCAGCGCGATCGACAGGCCGATGGCCGACCACAGCGAGTAGCGTCCGCCGACCCAGTCCCAGAATATGAACATGTTGGCGGGGTTGATGCCGAACGACTCGACGGCCTCGGCATTGGTCGACAGCGCCACGAAATGCCGGGCAACCGCTGCAGGCGCGCGCAGCGAAGCCAGCAGCCAGGCCTTGGCCGAATTGGCATTGGCCAGGGTTTCCAGCGTGGTGAAGGTCTTGGAGGCGACGATGAACAGCGTGGTCTCGGGATCGAGCCCTTTCAGCGTGCTGGCGAGATGGGCGGGATCGAGGTTGGAAACGAAATGCACCTTGACGCTCTCGACGGCGTAGTGGTCGAGCGCCATGCAGACCATGGCCGGACCCAGGTCCGAGCCGCCGATGCCGATGTTCACCACGTCGCGGATCGGCTTGCCGGTATATCCGCGCCAGCTGCCGTTGTGCACCGACTCGACAAAACGCTGCATGCGCTTGAGTACCGAGGCGACCTCCCGCTCGATGTCGACGCCCTCGACGATGAGTGCCGGCCGGGTCGGGGCGCGCAAAGCGGTGTGCAGCACTGCGCGTTTTTCCGTGAAGTTGATCCGCTCGCCGCTGAACATCGCGTCCCGCATCGACTCCAGCTCGGTTTCACGGGCCAGTTGCATCAGGTGGGCCATGGTTTCCGTCGTGACCCGGTTCTTGGAATAGTCCAGCAGCAGGTTGCCGCAGCGCAGCGACAACTGCTCGAAGCGGTGGGCGTCTTCCCTGAAGGCGCATCGCATGTCGAACGTTCTCATGTCCCTGAAGTGCTGTTCCAGGGTCTTCCAGGCGGGCAGAAGCTTAAGCGGTGTCATGGGCGGTCAACGGGAGAGGCGGGCATCGAAGGTATCATATGAAGCGGCGCAGGCGTTCTTCAAATGCAGGCGTGGCGTTTTATTAGATGGAGAGGGACGAGACAGCATGGCAACCGTGACAAAAAACAAACTTGTATACATTACCTATTCCATTCTCGATTCGCGCGGCATGGTGGTCGAGCAGCATGATATTCCGGTCGGCTACGTGCAGGGCGCGCAAAGCGGCATCCTGCCTGCCATCGAGTCCGCCGTGGAGGGCCGCAAGATCGGCGACAGGGTCGAAATCTCGTTGCCCCCCGAGGAAGGCTACGGGCTGCGCGACGAGAGCCTGGTGTTCGTCGACGATATCGAGAACGTGCCGCCCGAATTCAGGCGGCTGGGCGCCGAGGTCATGTTCGAGAACGAATCGGGCGAAACCAAGGTGTTCTACGTGACATCGATCGAGAACGGCAAGCTGACGCTCGACGGCAATCCCTCGCTGGCCGGACAAAGCGTGACCTGCCTGGTGAATGTCATGGATATCCGCGACGCGACCCCGGAAGAAATCCGCAACGGACGGCCGCTCGACGTGCAAACCGGAACGGTTCACTAGGACGGAAAACCTCGGCAGGTCGCAACCCACACCAGAAAAAAAGCCGGGGTCACTCCCGGCTTTTTTGCTCTGCTGAATGGCCAGACAGGCTTACTTGGCCGGGCAGGCCTTGTCGCCCGGGATCTTGCCCGGCAGACGCAGGAAGGCCTCGAACGGACCCATCACGCTCATGGCTTCCATTTTCGGGCCGGTGAACTTGAGGCGGCCGAACATCATGGCCTTCATCGGGCCATATTCGCCCGCGCCCATTTCGTTCCAGCGCTCGGTGGTGGCGTGCATGGTGTAGTCGACCGCGTAGTCCATCTTGGCGTTCTGGACAGCACCACCGTAGACGCACTGGGCCTTGCCATCCTTCTCGACGATTTTCATCTCGGTCTGGGTGGTTTCGCCGCACTCGGTACGGTACAGGTGGATGATCTTGTAGCCGCGATCCTTGTCGTTCTTGATCCATTTCTCGCCCAGGCCATTGGTCAGGGCGGCATCCTTGTTCCAGGCGTCGCAGGCCTGTGCGGTCCATTCGGCCGACATCATGGCCGGTGCGGCGTGAGCGGTGGTGGCAAATGCTGCCATGGCAGCCAGTGCGATCGATGCGTATTTCATGATTACTTCCTCCATTTCCATTGAATTGAATACAGCTTGTTAATTGAGTACAGCTTGGTTTTATTTATGCATTGAAAGCCCAAGGTTCCGATGACCACGGTAATCACCGGTTTTGGGCTTGTCAATGCGGTAAATGCTTTTTTACACAACCATACAGCCACGTACCGTGCAGGGCACCGGCCAGGGCAGCCAGCGCCCCGATCGAGCCCATTCCCACCAGGGAAAAAATCGGGCCTGGACACAGGCCGATCACGCCCCATCCCAGGCCGAAAATAAATCCTCCAGCCAGGTAATTCGAACGGCCGGGTGCCTTGGTGGGAATCTGGATGGTCGAGCCGTCAAGGGCCAGGATGCGACTGTATCGCTTGAGCAGGAACACGCCTGTCAGCCCGGTCGCGATCGCGCTCGCCATGATGCCGAACATGTGGAAGGACTGGAAATGAAACATTTCCATGATGCGATACCAGGACGCTGCCTCGGACTTGATCAGGACGAACCCGAATGCCAGTCCCGCGAGCAGATAGGGCAAGAAACGCATGGTGGCCTACCAGAACAGCGAGAACAGATGAGGCGTGATGAAGTGGGCTGAAACCAGTCCGCCTGCGAATATGCCCGCCACCGCAATCAACGAGACGGGCTGAAGCGTGGACAGGCCGGTGATGGCGTGGCCCGAGGTACAACCGCTTGCGTAGCGTGTGCCGAAGCCGACGAGCACGCCACCCGCAAACATCACGATCACGCTGATCCAGTTCAGGTCGAACAATACGGGGGGCAGGAAGCCGCCGCCGATGGGCACGTTCCAGTAGGAAAACATCGTCAGGGCGGCGACCGACAGGGCAACCGGTTCCGGATTGGCGAACACGATGCCTGCCAGGAAACCGCCCAGGACGGCGCCCCCGGCAAAGACGAGGCTCCAGCTATGCTCGCGCCAGTTGTATTGAAAGAAGTCGACGCTGACTGCCTTGGGCTGCGCCATGGCGCACATGTGACGCAGGTTGTTCGAAATGCCGAATGAACGATTGCCGATCCACAGCATGAGCGGAACCATCAGTCCGATCAGGGGGCCGGAGACATACCAGGGCCAAGGGGCATGCAGCCAAGCGACAAGCGTATTCATGGGTTGAACGGACAATACAGGTTGGTACCATTGTACCACTTTCATTAGCGCCGTTTATCACTTCATGGCGTGCGCAATAGCAGGCTTTTTTCAACCAGTTCCACGCGCCGGGCGAGGCGGACGGCCTCTTCGGCTTGGCCCTGGTCGGCCGCCTGTTGCTGCATCAGCTTGAGGTAGGTCAGGAGCGGCTGGGTCCAGCCCCGGGAAGAAGCGGTTTCGGTCGCCAGGGCCAGGGTTTCAGCCCGGGCTTCCTGGCGCATGACGAGCAGGCTGGCCCCGAGCAGGCGGGCCAGCGGATCGGCAACCTGGCTGACGGCTTCGTGCCGCTTGCCGGCGGCCGACTTGACCAGATCCTGGTGCTGGCGGGGCAGTTGCGAGGTATCCAGGTTATCCCAGCGCAGCGTGATGAACTGATAGTAGGCCCTGTCAGCGGGATGCGACTCGACTGTTGCCAGTTCGCTGTACTCGGAACAGGCATCGTCGATCAGCATGGCGCGCCGGGTGGCGCAGCGCACCAGCCACAGGCGGGCGGTATCGGCCACGCGGCCGGCACTGCCGGTGGCCGCAATGGCCTGCTGGAAATAGCGTTCTGCCAGTACATTGTCGCCCTGCAGGGCATGCTTCTTGTAGCGCTCGACCAGGTCGGATGCATCGGTTTTCCAGTCGGGGGGCGGCAGTCCACCACTGCTGCAGGCGTGCAGCAACATCAGGCTGGCAAGTGCGAGCAGGATTTTCATGGCAGCTTCACCTCGGGATCGCGCGCGAACGGCCATTTCTTGTTGATTTCGTTGACCAGGCCATTGGCCTTGCGCACGGCGTCGTCGATTTCTGCGCGCAGCTTGGCGATGTCCTTGGTGCCGCCCTTGACGTCGGCGGAGATCTCGACGGCATTGCTCATCAGGGTATCCACTTTTTTCAGGCTGGACTGGGCGTCTTCGAGCATCAGTCGAATCTGGCTCAGCGAGCCGTTTGCCTGGTCCGCCACGCCGTCTTTTGCGAAGAGCCAGCGGTCGGCCTTCAAGGCCATGCCATCCATTTTCAGCGCCAGGCTGTCGAGCTTGGTGATGAGCGCACGGGTTTTCTCCAGCGACTCGGTGACGTCACGGGCTTTTTCAGGGCTTCCCAGAATGCTTTCGAGCATGCCGTAGTCGCCTGCCATGCGATCGGTCACGGTCTTGAAGTTGGCCAGCGTGGCGTTGATTTCGCCATCCTGGCGGGTCAGGTGCTCGACGTTGGCGAGAATCGCCTTGACGCGCTCGACCAGCACCGGGATTTCCTTGCTGACGTCCGAGGTCAGCAGCAGCATGGTCGAGTTGTCGGGCAGCGGGGGGGCGTTGAGGTCGGGCGAGTCGACCCGGATCTTGGCGCCGCCGACAATCGGCTTGTCGAGCACGAAGGTGCTGTTTTCCTTCAGCCACTTGGCGTTGCGTTCCAGTAGTTCGACGCGAATGACGATGCCGCCGTTGTCGTTCAGGCCCAGCGTGGTGACGCTGCCGATCTCGATCCCGGAATAGACGAGCGGCACGCCAGGGGCCACGCCGTCGGCGCTGGAGGCTGCCAGCTCAAGCCGGTAGGTTTCCTCGAAGAAGCCGCGAGCATGCAGCAGGTATACGACGAAAGCTGCCCCGAGCAGCAGCGATGCCGCAGCAAACAGGCCAACCTTGAAATGCAGTTTGTTCATTCTGTCGGGTATGCCTCGTTGTACAGGGCCTGGTTCCAGGTGAAGTCGAAAATTTCCCAGGTGCCGGATATGCCAGTCTGGTTCGCCAGATGCCGGATGAACTCCGGGTAGGGCACATCGTAAAGCATGGCGCCGGGGCGGTCGATCACGAGCCGGCTTCTGTTCAGGATCAGCGCGCGCGCGAGCTTGGTCACGAAGCGCTGGGCTGGCGTCATGTCGGGGTCGCGCAGCATGGCGATCTCGGCATGGCCCAGTTGCTCCAGCATGGCCTGCGCCTGGCGGGTCGATTCGTCGGCACCGTAATGGCGCTGGTACAGGGGAATCAGCGCGATGTTGTCGAGCGCAGACAAATTGGCCCTGAGCGGCAGGTCCAGCGCGACGCGTGCCACGTCGTCGGGCAGGGCGGCGACGGCCGCCAACAGTTCAGCGCGGTCGCCAAACGCTGTCAGATGTATTTGAGCGCTAATGACACGACCTCGATGGCTACAATCGCAAAGAATACCCGCATCATGCCGCGCAGCACGGAGACCGGAACCATGAACAGCTTTTTCGGCGTTTCGAGGCCGGCGGTGACCGGTATCAGGGTGACCGCCAGACCGAACAGGGCGCACTTGGCGATCAGCCCGGCCACGATCTGGAAATTGAAAATTTTTGCAATGGTCTGGGTAAACGGCTCGAATCCTGCCATGCTAAGACCATAGATCGACAGGTAGGCCAGGAACAGGGCGAGCATGCCGGCCAGGCTCGCCAGGGTGACGACGGAAATCACGCCGCCGATCAGCCGCGGCAGGAACTCGAATTGCATGGGCGGAACCTTGCAATGCGCCAGGGCGTCCAATTCGTTGTTGACCTGCATCAATGCCACCTCGGTGTTGATGGCGCTGCCGGAACGCAATGCGATGAACAGGGCGGTGAGGAAGGGCAGCAGTTCCAGCACGAGGACGCGAATCGTCATTTCGCTGGCGAATTCGGTCAGGCCGAAATCGCGCGCCGTGGACAGGATGATGGTGATCATGAGCCACGAAATCACCAGCGCGTAGCCGAGGAATACATGCAGGATCTGCACGGCGGTGAAATACACCTGTTTGACCACGACATCGAAGGTGGCCCGGTTCCAGGTGGAGCGCTCGAGCAGCAACAGCAAGGCCTTGGCGAGAAAAGCAAATATTCCGTAGCCGACCGTAAACCAGCCGGCGACCTTGGCGCCGAGCGATTCGATGGAGGCCGCGAAAACATTCATCGCGGCATCTTAACGCCAACCGTGGGCCTTGCGCCATGCCGGGTGCAGGCCATACAGTCCAATAATCGGAAGGAGAAGACAGATGACGAGAAAATTCCTGATTCCAGCGAGTGCATTGCTGCTGTGCATTTCAACAGCATCAGCCTGGGCAGCATCCGGCACGGTGTTGCGCAATGACAGGCTGTTCAGCCAGCCCAGCTCGGGTTCATCCGTCACCGCCACGGTGAGCAAGGGCACCAGCGTCGAAATCCTCAGCAAGCAGGGGGGCTGGCTGCGCGTCAGTGCAGGCCGTTCCACAGGCTGGATCCGCTTGCTGTCGGTGCGCGCAGGCGCAGGCGGCCTCGGCGGCGCCGGCGTGGGGGATGTCTTCGGGGCTGCCACGACGCGTTCCGATCCCAGCCGTGTCGTGGCGGTGGCAGGTTTGCGCGGCCTGAACGACGAAGACCTGAAGCAGGCCAAGTTCAACGCCGACGAACTGGCGCGACTGGGTGCCTGGAAGGTCTCCGACTCGCAGACCCGGAGCTTTGCCAGCCAGTCCGGGTTGGCCGCGGTCAGCGTGCCGGCCTTGCCCGAGCCCAAGCCTGCTCAATCCTCGTCGCCCTGGGAGGACAACTGATGAAGATCAAAACGATGGTGTTGGCCGTTTCTCTGGTTGCTTTCAGCGGGATGGCAATGGGATTCGATTTCGGGAAACTGCTCGAGGAGCGTCTCAGCCAGGAATTGAACAAGGACAAAAAGAAGGAGCAGGCACCGGCCACGGCACCTGCAGGCGCGCAAAGCGCGGCAGCGTCGCCGCCGCCGGCCAAGCAGAAGGTGGACGTGGGACAGCTGGGGTTTGCCCTGTTCGGCGATTACTCGCCGGAAGAAGAGGCGCGCATCGGCAAGCAGATCTCCGGCAACCTGCTGGGTGCTGTGCCGCTGGTGCGTGACGATACCCTGCAGCGCTATGTCAACCTGGTCGGGAACTGGGTGGCGATGCAATCCGGCCGCAGGGACGTGACATGGCAGTTCGGCGTGCTCGATACCGAGGCCATCAATGCCTTTGCGGCGCCGGGCGGCTATATCTTCGTGACCAAGGGCCTGTACCGGCTGCTCAACAACGAGGCCGAGCTGGCGGGGGTGTTGGGGCATGAAATCGCCCATGTCACCCAGAAGCACCATCTCAAGGTGCTGAAGAAATCCAGCCTGATCGGCGCGCTGGGACAGGCGGCCAGCAGCAAGGCGCAGGGCAGCGACCAGATCGTGCAGAACCTGATCGGCAACGGCGCCGAGATCATGGCGCGCGGACTCGACAAGGAGGCCGAGCACGAGGCCGATCGCGTCGGTATCGTGTTCGCCGCGCGCGCGGGCTACGATCCCTGGGGACTCCCCACCGTGCTGCAGGACATGGCGAGCCTGCCTGCCAAGGACAACCGCACCAGCCTGCTCTACAAGACCCACCCACATCCGGCGGATCGCCTGGCGGCGTTGGGCGAGGCGGTGGAAGGGCGCCTGGACGGCGTCCAGGGCAAGGACCTGGCCAATCGTTTTTATAAAATCCGGTAATGCGCCTGCCTTCCAAGCTGGCGCAGGCAGCCCTGTCTGCGTTGTTTGTGGCGCTGATCGCCGCCCACGTGGGCGGCCTCGTGCATATCGCCCCGATGCAGCGTGCCGAGGCCTGGCTCTATGATGTCTGGCTGAAGCGTACCGCGCCTGCCGGGCTGGACGACCGCATCGCGATCCTCGATATCGACGAGGCCAGCCTGAAAAGCGTGGGACGCTGGCCGTGGAACCGCGACACCATGTCCGCACTGGTCGACAAGCTGCTCGACCATTATTACGTCGGCGCACTGGGCTTCGACGTGGTGTTTGCCGAGCCGGACAACAGCTCGGGCATCGATAGCCTGCAGAAGCTGGCACAGGGCGATCTGGCGGGCAACCGAGAATTCCAGTCGGTACTGAAACAGCTTGCGCCGCGTCTCGATTACGACGGCCGCTTTGCCCGGTCGCTCGCCGACCGGCCGATTTCGCTGGGCTTTTATTTCATTCCGCAGGGCTACGGCGATGCCAGGACGGGCAGCCTGCCGCCAGCCTCGCTGCCGATGGATGCGTTCAGCCCGTTGCAGCCTGGCATGCCGCCTGCAAGCGGCTACGGCGCCAACCTGCCGGCTTTCCAGAATGTGGCCCAGGGCGCGGGCTTTTTCAACATGCGTGCCGACGAGGACGGCACCGCGCGGCAGATGCATCTGGTGGCGCCCTACGGCGATGGCTACTTCCAGTCCCTGTCGGCGTCCACGCTGCGCGTGGCGTTTGGCGGCGATCCCTTGCTGGCCGGGGTCGAGACGCGCAGCCTGCTGGGTCGCCAATACGCTGCGCCGTGGATAGAAGTCGGCGGCATCCGGGTGCCCTTGAGCGCGGACGGCACCGCGCACGTGCCTTACCGGGCGGGCGCTCCGTTCCCCTATGTTTCCGCGGCGAAGGTGCTGTCGGGCGAGGCGCCGCTGGCGCAGTTGGAAAACCGCATCGTGCTGCTGGGCTCGACCGCGCCGGGCCTGGCCGATTTGCGCGTCACGCCGTTTTCCAACGCGTTTCCGGGGGTGGAGATCCATGCCCACATGATCGCCGGCATGCTCGACGGCACGATCCGCTACACGCCGCCGTGGGCCGACGATGCCCGGCTGCTCGCCGTGCTGCTCATCGGTGCGCTGCTGATCGCCGTGCTGCTGCGTTTTGGCCCGGTTGTCGGGCTGGTGGCGAGCATCGCCCTGCTGGCGCTCATGGTGGCGGCCTATGCGATGGCGTGGACGCGCTTCTGGGTGGTGCCGATGGCGGCGCCGATGATCACGGTGCTGGGCCTGTATGCGTTCAACACGGCCTACGGGTTCTTTGCCGAAAGCCGCAACAAGCGCCAGATGACCAAGCTGTTCGGCCAGTACGTGCCGCCGGAACTGGCCGCCGAGATGAGCCACGATCCGGCGCACTACACGATGGATGGCCAGTCGCGCGAGATGACCGTGCTGTTTTCCGATATCCGCGGCTTCACCAATTTCTCGGAAAAACTGTCGCCGACCGAACTGTCCGAGGTGTTGAACGCGTACCTGTCGCGCATGACGCACATCGTGCAGCAGCAGCGCGGCACGATCGACAAGTATATCGGCGACGCGATCATGGCATTCTGGAATGCACCGGTCGACCTGGCCGACCATGCCACTCGCGCGGTGCAGACCGCGCTCGACATGCAGGCGGCCTTGCCGCAACTGAACCAGGAGTTTGCCGCGCGCGGCTGGCCCGACGTGCAGATCGGCGTTGGCGCCAACACCGGGCGCATGAGCGTTGGCAACATGGGCTCGGAATTCCGCATGTCGTATACGGTCATGGGCGATGCCGTGAACCTGGGGTCGCGCCTGGAAGGCATCACCAAGCAATACGGCGTCGGCATCCTGGTGACCCAGCCCACCGTCGAGGCCGACCCCGTGCACGCTTTCATGAAGATCGACGATGTCCGGGTCAAGGGCAAGGAAACGCCGGTGGCGATCTATGAACCGCTGGGTGTCAAGGCCGGTCTCGATGCGAACGTGAAGCAGAATGCCGACGATTTCGAGACTGCGTATGCCCACTACCAGCAGCAGGCGTGGGATGCCGCCGAATCCGCCCTGCGCGCGCTCAACGCGCGCGCGCCGCGCAAGC
>JBFHQA010000062.1:0-14963 GCA_041592455.1 Thiobacillus sp.
GCGCCCCACGAATCCGGCATTTTAGCCTAAAGCCAGGGTCTTACTTGATATTCTTCATTTCCGCCTCGACCATCTTGACGACGTTCTTGGGCAGGGCCACGAAGCCGACTTCCTCGGCCATTTTCTGGCCGTTGTTCAGCGACCAGGTGAAGAAATCGACCACGGCCTTCTGCTTGGTTGCATCCGCACCCTTTTCATAGGCCAGCACGAAGGTGGCGGTGGTGATCGGCCAGGCATTCTTGTGGCCTTGATCCAGCAGGTCGGGCGCCATGCCGCGAACCTTGAAGTTGGCGCCGGCAGCGGCGTCGGCCACGGCATCCTGGCTCGGCACGATGAAGTTTCCGGCGCGGTTCTTCAGGGCGACGAAGTCCATGTTGTTCTTCATGGCATCGGCGATGTCGACATAGCCGATCGCACCCTTGATCTTCTGCACGTTGGCCGCAACACCCGGGTTGCCCTTGCCGCCGACCGCGTTGGACGGCCAGTTCACGGTCTTGCCCGCGCCGACGTCACGCATGAAGGCGAGCGACTGCTTGGCGAGATAGCTGGTGAAGACATGGGTCGTGCCCGAACCGTCCGAACGATGCGAAACGGTGATGGCCAGATTGGGCAGGTTGACACCGGGGTTCAGGCGGGCGATGGCCGGATCGTTCCACTTGGTGATCGCGCCACGGAAAATGTTGGCTGCAGTGACGCCATCGAGCTTCAGTTTGCCGGATGCGATTCCGGGAACGTTCATGACGATGGTCACGCCGCCCATCACGGTCGGGATCTGGACCAGCTTGGTCGCATCGAGTTCGGCTTCTTCGAGCGGAGCATCAGTGCCGCCGAAGTCGACGGTCCTGGCCTTGATCTGCTTGATGCCGCCCGACGAGCCGATGCCCTGGTAGTTGACCTTGCTGCCGGTAGCAGCCTGGTAGGCCTCGGCCCACTTGGTGTAGACCGCATACGGGAAGGTCGCGCCAGCGCCCGTAATGTCGGCGGCCAGTGCGGCGACCGAAAAGCTCAGGCCCATGGCAGAGACCAGGGCGGCTCGTGCCAGTTTGTTGAATGTACGCATGCAATATCTCCGGTAGTAGTTGACGGTGCCGCTCGGGCGACGTCGAAATACTAGCGAGGTAATATTACAGTTATATTTCAGTCCGGCAAATCACCCTGCAGCTGCCGCGGCCTTGACCGCATCCGCAATGGTTTCAGCCGTTTGACGGACCAGGACGGCATCCCTGCCCTCGACCATGACGCGTATCAGCGGCTCGGTGCCGGATGCGCGCAGGACGATCCGGCCGCTGCCGTTCAGGGCGGTTTCCGCCTCGGTGACAGACGCATTGACCGCGGGCGCACCATCCAGCTTGAATCCCTTCTGCACCGGCACGTTGATCATGACCTGGGGATAGGTCTCCAGGTCAGTCGTGAACGTATCCAGCGACTCGCCCGACTCGCGCAGGGCGCGCAGGACCTGCAGCGCCGAAACAATGCCGTCACCGGTCGTATGCTTGTCCAGGCACAGGATGTGCCCCGAGGTTTCGCCGCCCAGGGTCCAGCCGTTGGCATGCAGCCGCTCGAGCACGTAGCGGTCGCCCACCTTGGCGCGCTCGAAGGGAATCTGGATGCGGGCCAGCGCATGCTCGGTGCCGAGATTGGTCATCAGCGTGCCCACCACGCCGCCTTTCATGTAGCCGGTCTGGATGCGATGGCGGGCAATGACGTAAACCAGCTTGTCGCCGTCGTAGATGCGGCCCTGGCTGTCCGCCATCATCAAGCGGTCGCCGTCGCCATCCAGCGAAATTCCGACGTCGGCCCGGTGCGCACGGACGGCGTCGGCCAGCGCCTTGGTATGGGTGGCGCCGCACTGGTCATTGATGTTGAAGCCGTTCGGGTCGTTGCCGATGGCGACAACCTCGGCGCCCAGTTCGTGCAGCACGTGAGGCGCGATGTGGTAGGTGGCGCCGTGGGCGCAATCGACCACGATGCGCATCCCCCGCAGGTCGAGGTTGTTCGGAAACGTGCTCTTGCAGAACTCGATATAGCGGGCCGCCGCGTCCTCGATCCGCCTGGCGCGACCGAGCTGGCGAGCGTCGACGGTCTTGATCGGGTGGCCAAGCCGCGCCTCGATGGCCTCTTCGACGCTGTCGGGCAGCTTTTCGCCCGTGGCCGAGAAGAACTTGATGCCGTTGTCCTCGAAGGGATTGTGCGACGCCGAGATCACGACGCCCGCCTGCAAGCGCAGGGCGCGCGTCAGGTACGCCACGGCAGGCGTCGGCATCGGCCCGGTCATCAACACGTTGACGCCTGCTGCCGTCAGGCCGGCCTCGAGCGCCGCTTCCAGCATGTAGCCGGAAATGCGTGTGTCCTTGCCGATCAGGACCGTCGGGTGCTGGTTGGGCGGCAGGCTGCCGCGATCGGCCACCAGCACCTGTCCCGCCGCATACCCGAGGTGCATGACGAATTCTGGCGTGATCGGAGATTCCCCCACCCTGCCCCGCACGCCATCCGTACCGAAGTATTTACGTCCCATCCTGTTGTTCCTCCACTGCATTCCATATGGCCAGCGCGTCGCGCATGGCCTTGACATTGTGCACCCTGAGCAGCCTGGCGCCCCTTTCGACCGCCGCCAGGTGGGCCGCGATGCCGGCATGCTCGCGCTGGTCGACATCCCGGCCGGTCAGCGTGCCGAGCATGGATTTGCGCGACAGGCCGGCCAGCACCGGAATGCCCAGGTCGGCCATGCGTCCCAGTTGCTTGAGCAAGGCCAGATTATGTTCCAGGGTCTTGCCGAAGCCGAATCCAGGGTCGATGACCAGCCGCGTCCGAGCCATGCCTGCCGAGACGCAGGCATGTACCCGTTCCTGCAAGAACTGCCTGACTTCTTCTACCACGTTCGTGTAGCAGGGTGCCTGCTGCATGCTTTGCGGCGTGCCCTGCATGTGCATGAGGCATACCGCTGCATCGGAAGCCGCCGCGGCTTCCAGCGCACCCGGGACCCTCAAGGCCATGACGTCGTTCACCATGCTCGCGCCCGCGTCCAGCGCCGCCCGCATGACCTCCGGCTTGCGGGTGTCCACCGACACCACGGCGCCAGCCCTGGCGAGGGCCTCGATCACCGGCAGCACGCGTCGGATTTCCTCGTCCGCGGGCACCAGAGCCGCCCCCGGACGGGTGGACTCGCCGCCCACATCGAGGATGTCGGCGCCATCGGCCATCAGGTCCATCGCATGCCGGATGGCGGCATCGCCCAGGCGTCCGCCATCCGAAAAGGAATCCGGCGTGGCATTGACGATCCCCATGACAAGCGGCCTTGCCAGTGAGAGCCGATGCGTTCCTGCTTGAAGTATGGACATAAAAATAGAGGGGCATCGCCCCTCCGTTGTTGTGGTGATCCTGCCGTGGTCAGGTTTCCTGTGCCGGGTGCGCGGTAGGTGCCGGCGCACTCGGCTTGTCGCCGCTGCCGGGCGGCGGCGAAGGCGGAGCAGTCGCCGGCTTGGGCGGCTGGGGAGGACGCCCGGCCATGATGTCGGCGATCTGGTCGGCGTCGATGGTTTCCCATTCCAACAGGGCGGACGTCATCGCTTCGACGACATCGCGCTTTTCGGTCAGAATTTTCTTGGCTAGCGCGTATTGTTCGTCCAGGATGCGGCGAATTTCCGAGTCGACCTTCTGCATCGTGGCTTCGCTCATGTTCTTGTGCGTCGTCACCGAACGTCCCAGGAACACCTCGCCCTCGTTTTCGCCGTAGACCATGGGGCCCAGCACGTCGGACATGCCATAGCGCGTCACCATGTCGCGGGCGATGCTGGTGGCACGCTCGAAGTCGTTGGAAGCGCCGGTCGAGATGCTGCCGACGAAGATTTCCTCCGCCACGCGGCCGCCGAACAGCATGCTGATCTGGTCGAGCATCTGGTCCTTGTAGAGGCTGAAGCGATCGATTTCCGGCAGCGACATGGTCACACCCAGGGCGCGGCCACGCGGAATCACGGTCACCTTGTGCACCGGATCGCAGCCTTCGAGCGTCATGCCGATCACGGCGTGCCCGGATTCATGGTAAGCCGTCTTTTTCTTGTCTTCGGGCGTGATCACCATGGACTTGCGCTCGGCGCCCATGAGGATCTTGTCCTTGGCCTTTTCGAAGTCTTCCATGTCAACCAGGCGCTTGTTGCCGCGCGCGGCGAACAGCGCCGCCTCGTTGACCAGGTTGGCCAGGTCGGCACCGGACATGCCGGGCGTTCCGCGGGCCAGGATGTCGGCGCGCACGTCGGGGGCGACCGGGACCTTGCGCATGTGCACCAACAGGATCTGCTCGCGGCCACGGATGTCCGGTAAGCCCACTACGACCTGGCGGTCGAAGCGGCCCGGACGCAACAGCGCGGGGTCGAGCACGTCGGGTCGGTTGGTCGCCGCGATGACGATGACGCCGGTAGTCGCCTCGAAGCCGTCCATTTCGACCAGCAACTGATTCAGGGTCTGCTCTCGCTCGTCGTTGCCGCCGCCGAGGCCTGCGCCGCGCTGGCGACCGACCGCGTCGATTTCGTCGATGAAGATGATGCAGGGCGAGTTCTTCTTGGCCTGCTCGAACATGTCGCGCACGCGCGCAGCGCCCACGCCGACGAACATTTCGACGAAGTCCGAACCCGAAATACTGAAGAACGGCACCTTGGCTTCGCCCGAGATGGACCGGGCCAGCAGGGTTTTACCGGTACCCGGGGGGCCGACCATCAGCACGCCGCGCGGAATATGGCCACCCAGCTTCTGGAATTTGGTCGGGTCTTTCAGGAAATCGACCAGTTCGGCCACGTCTTCCTTGGCCTCGTCACATCCGGCCACGTCGGCAAACGTCACCGGATTGGCGTTTTCATCCAGCAGACGCGCACGGCTCTTGCCGAACGAGAACGCTCCGCCCCGACCGCCGCCCTGCATCTGGCGCATGAAGAAGATCCAGACGCCGATCAGCAGCAGCATCGGGAACCAGGAAATGAACAGGCTCATCAGGAACGAAGGCTGCTCTTCGGGCTTGGCTTCCACCGACACGCCGTTCTTCAGCAAATCGGACACCATCCACGGGTCGCTCGGTGCATAACTGGTAAAGCGCTGGCCGTCGCTGCGCTCGCCTTTCAGCACATTGCCTTCGATCACCACCTTGGAGATCTGCTGCTGGCGCACCTCTTCGATGAATTGAGAGTACGGCACCTGCGTCTGCGCGGTGCGCTGCGCGCCAAACTGGTTGAATACCGTCATCAGGACGACGGCGATGATCAACCAGATCGCAATATTTTTCGACAAATTGTTCACTTACACTCCTCGGTGCCGATCCGGCACATCTAGAATCATTCTAAGGCTTAACAGTCGGGCTTGTCACTGACGCCAGCATCACTGTCCTTTATAGCAAGTGGCTTGCGACCCAACAGGTAAACCTCGCTGCTGCGGTCCCGCGAGGCGTCGGGCTTGCGGATCACGACCTGCTCGAAGGCCTCTCTCATCAATGCCCGGTACTCCTCGAATCCGGTCCCCTGAAAGACTTTGACGAGAAAAGCGCCATCAGGTTTCAACCAATTCACTGCAAAATCGAGCGCCAGTTCGCACAACTCGTAATGGCGGGCCTGGTCGCGCAGCAATACACCACTGATGTTGGGGGCCATATCGCTCAATACAAGGTCGACCCGCCCCGATTGCAACTTTTCTTCCAGCCACGCGAGCGCTTCCGGTTCGGTAAAGTCGCCTTCGAGGCTCTCGACACCTGCCATCGGCGACACCGGCAGCAGGTCGATCGCCAGCACCCTGCCCTGTCGCCCTACTTTCTGGGCGGCGACCTGGCACCAGCTGCCCGGCGCCGCGCCGAGGTCGACGACTGTCATGCCAGCGCGCAGCAAATGGTCGCGTTTATCGACCTCCAGCAGTTTATAGGCCGCCCGCGAGCGGAAATTGTCCTGCTGCGCCTTCTTGACGTAGGGATCGGTCACATGCTCGTGCATCCAGGCACGGCCTGATTTGGTTCGCTTCGGCTTCTGGCCCATATCTATCGGCTACAATCCGCGCTCAGTTTAAGGAATCCGCATGAAAACACTTACCCCCGCCCAGCGCCAGTATCTCAAGGGGCTGGCCCACGCCCTGCAGCCCGTGGTGATGATCGGCAACCAGGGGCTCACGCCAGCAGTCATGAAGGAAGTCGAACGCGGCCTGAATGCGCACGAATTGATCAAGATCAAGGCCGCGACCGACGAGCCGGACACCCGGCGCGCCTGGCAGGAAGCAATCTGCCAGGCCACGGGCGCGGCCGCTGTCCAGCAGATCGGCAAGATTCTGGTGATCTATCGGCCTGCGGACAAGCCGGTCATTGCCCTGCCGGGTTGATTCAATGGCGCGGATGGTTATCGCGCCAGCCCCGCGCGCCAGACCAGCAACAGGCCCAGCGCGCTCTGGATCAGGTAGAGGATGCTGGAGATGCCGTGCCAGCGCGCGAAGCGGTCGGCAAACACGCTTTGCATCACGGCCTGGGGGAACGCCTGGTCCTTGAGACCCTGCATGATCGGCTGGATGCCGAAGTGGCCTGCCAGCGTCAACGCCAGCATGGCCGCCACCACCCAGAAGAACAGGGTTTTCAGGGCATGGCCGCCGTCGCGTGCGATGCGGTAGATCAGCAGGTAGCACGCCGACGCGATGCCCACCCAGGCCATCACGGCAAACAGCTTGCCTGCCAGCATGCCTGCCAGCTGCTTGTCGCCCAGGCTGGAAAACAGCACGGGCGCGGCAATGTAGCCGATCGCCCACATGCCGCCGATCCACAGGACCAGCGACATACCCGCAAGACCATCCCAGAAGCGGCGCATGCCTTACTTGTACAGGACGTCGAGCACTTCGTACTGACGAACGCCGCCCGGTGCCTGGACGTCCACGCTGTCGCCGGCATACTTGCCGATCAGTGCGCGTGCGATCGGCGAGGACACGGAAATCTTGCCCTGCTTGATATCGGCTTCGTCGTCACCCACGATCTGGTAGGTCACGGTGTCGCCCGTCTCGACATCCTCGAGCTCGACCGTGGCCGCAAAGACGACACGGCCGTCCGCGTCCAGCGTGGTGGGATCAATGATCTGGGAATTCGAAAGCTTGCCCTCGAGGTCGGCGATCCGTCCTTCGATGAAACCCTGTTTTTCCTTGGCTGCATCGTATTCGGCGTTTTCCGACAGGTCGCCCTGGGCGCGCGCTTCGGCAATGGCCTGGATCACGGCAGGACGCTCGACGCTTTTCAGATGTTGCAACTCGGCGCGCAGCTTTTCTGCGCCCACGACGGTGAGGGGAAATTTGTTCACAAACGTGCCCTTTAAATCAGTGCAGACGCTGGTGCAGAGCCTGCAGGGAATACACTTCCAGCTCGTTGCCATGCCGCATGCCCATGCAGGCAGCAGCCGCACCAGCCAGAGTGGTGAAATAGACGACCCGGCGCGATAGCGCCTCGGCGCGGATGGCGTAGGAATCCTTCACGGCTTTCTTGTCTTCGACCACGTTGACGATGAAATCGATCTCGCCGTTCTTGATCATGTCGACGATATGCGGACGGCCTTCCTTGACCTTGTTGACGACCGCCACGGGAATGCCGGCCGACTCGATCGCCTGCGCGGTCCCGCGCGTGGCCACCAGGTTGAAGCCCAGGTCACGCAGCGCCTGGGCGACCTCGATCACGGCGTCGCGGTCGGTCGAGCGCACGCTGACAAAGGCCCGTCCGCCCGGCTTGGGCAGTTCGGAACTCGACGCCAGCTGCGACTTGACGAAGGCTTCGCCGAAATTGACGCCGACCCCCATGACCTCGCCGGTCGACTTCATCTCGGGGCCGAGGATGGTATCGACGCCCGGGAACTTGCGGAACGGGAACACCGCTTCCTTGACCGAGAAATACGGCGGAATGATTTCCTTCTCGAACGCCTGCGACTTCAGCGAGATGCCGGCCATGGCGCGGGCGGCGATCTTGGCCAGCGGCGCGCCGATGGCCTTGGACACGTACGGCACGGTGCGCGACGCACGCGGGTTCACTTCGAGCACGTAGACGGTTTCGCCCTGGATCGCGAACTGCACGTTCATCAGGCCGACGACCTTGAGCGCCTTGGCCATGGCGATCGTCTGGCGGCGCAGTTCGTCCTGCAGTTCGTTCGACAGGCTGTAAGGCGGAAGCGAACAGGCCGAATCGCCCGAATGCACGCCCGCCTGCTCGATGTGCTGCATGATGCCGCCGATCACGACCTGCTCGCCGTCCGACAGGGCGTCGACGTCGACTTCAATCGCATCGTTGAGGAAGCGGTCGAGCAGCACGGGGGACTTGTTCGAGACCTTGACCGCCTCGGTCATGTAGCGGCGCAGGTCGGCTTCCTCGCGCACGATTTCCATCGCGCGTCCGCCCAGCACATAGCTTGGCCGAACCACCAGCGGGTAGCCGATTTCCTCGGCCATGCGGATCGCGCTTTCGGGATTGCGCGCCGTACGGTTGGGCGGCTGCTTCAGTCCCAGGTCGTGCAGCATCTGCTGGAAGCGCTCGCGGTCCTCGGCCGCATCGATCATGTCCGGGCTGGTGCCGATGATCGGCACGCCGTTGCGTTCGAGGTCGCGCGCCAGCTTGAGGGGCGTCTGGCCGCCATACTGCACGATCACGCCGAACGGCTTTTCGATGCGCACGATTTCGAGCACGTCTTCCAGCGTCAGCGGCTCGAAGTACAGGCGATCGGAGGTGTCGTAGTCGGTCGAAACGGTCTCCGGGTTGCAGTTGACCATGATGGTCTCGAACCCGTTTTCGCGGAGCGCCAGCGCGGCATGCACGCAGCAATAGTCGAATTCGATGCCCTGGCCGATCCTGTTGGGACCGCCGCCCAGCACCATGATCTTCTTGCCGTTGGTCGGCTCGGCCTCGCACTCTTCCTCGTAGGTCGAGTACATGTAGGCAGTCTGCGTCGAAAACTCGGCCGCACAGGTGTCGACCCGCTTGTAGACCGGGTGAATCGCCAGTTCGTGGCGACGTGCGCGGACGGCATGCTGGTCCGTGTCGAGAAGCTTGGCCAGGCGGCGATCGGAGAAGCCTGCACGCTTCAACTGGCGCAGTTCATCCGCATCGATTGCGGCAAGCTGGCGCCCTGCCAGCGAAGCCTCGAGTTCGATCAGGCCCTGGATCTGGTCGAGGAACCACGGGTCGATCTTCGAGATGGCATGGATTTCGGCCAGGCTCATGCCGACGCGGAAGGCATCGCCGACATACCAGATGCGCTCCGGGCCGGGGGAAATCAGCTCGGCCTCGATTTCATCCCGGTCGTCGGTCTTGGGATCGAAGCCGTCCGCCCCGACCTCCAGGCCGCGAAGTGCCTTCTGCAGCGATTCCTGGAAGGTGCGGCCCATGGCCATCACTTCGCCGACCGACTTCATCTGGGTCGTCAGGCGATCGTCCGCCTGCGGAAACTTCTCGAAGGCGAAACGCGGCACCTTGGTCACCACGTAGTCGATCGAGGGTTCGAACGAAGCCGGGGTCGCGCCGCCGGTGATGTCGTTCTGCAATTCGTCGAGCGTGTAGCCGATCGCCAGCTTGGCAGCGACCTTGGCGATGGGGAATCCGGTTGCCTTGGAGGCCAGCGCCGAGGAGCGCGACACGCGCGGGTTCATCTCGATGACGACCATGCGGCCGTCTTCCGGATTGATGGCGAACTGAACGTTGGAGCCACCGGTATCGACGCCAATTTCACGCAGCACGGCGAGGCTGGCGTTGCGCAGGATCTGGTATTCCTTGTCGGTCAGCGTCTGGGCAGGCGCCACCGTAATGGAGTCGCCGGTGTGCACGCCCATCGGGTCGAAGTTCTCGATCGAGCAGATGATGATGCAGTTGTCCTTGCGGTCGCGCACCACCTCCATCTCGTACTCTTTCCAGCCGAGCAGGGATTCCTCGATCAGCAGCTCGTGCGTGGGCGAGGCTTCCAGACCGCGCTCGCAGATGGCGATGAACTCGTCGCGGTTGTAGGCGATGCCGCCACCGGAACCCCCCATCGTGAACGAAGGACGGATGATCGAGGGGAAGCCGAGCGCCGCCTGCACCTGCAGCGCTTCTTCCATGCTGTGGGCAATCGACGAACGTGCGGAACCCAGACCCAGCTTGGTCATCGCCGCCTTGAATTTCTCGCGGTCCTCGGCCTTGTCGATAGCCTCCTTGGACGCGCCGATCATCTCGACGCCAAATTTTTCCAGCACGCCATGCTTGGCCAGGTCGAGCGCGCAGTTGAGCGCAGTCTGGCCGCCCATGGTCGGCAGAAGCGCGTCGGGGCGCTCCTTCTCGATGATTTTCTCGACGACCTGCCAGGAAATGGGCTCGATGTAGGTGACATCGGCCATGTCCGGATCGGTCATGATCGTGGCGGGGTTGCTGTTGACGAGGATGACCTTGTAGCCCTCCTCGCGCAGCGCCTTGCACGCCTGGGCGCCGGAGTAGTCGAACTCGCACGCTTGCCCGATGACGATCGGGCCTGCGCCGATGATGAGAATGCTTTTTAGATCAGTGCGCCTGGGCATAATTATTGTGCTGCGGCGTGGTCAGCCATCAGCTTAATGAAACGGTCAAACAAGTAGCTCACGTCGTGCGGGCCCGGGCTGGCTTCAGGGTGGCCCTGGAAGCTGAATGCCGGCGCATCGGTTCGCGCAATGCCCTGCAGTGAGCCGTCGAACAGCGACACATGGGTGCTGCGCAGATTGGCCGGCAAGGTCGCCGCGTCGACGGCGAAACCATGGTTCTGGCTGGTAATGGCGACCTGGCCGCTGTCCAGGTCCTTGACCGGATGATTGGCGCCATGGTGGCCGAACTTCATCTTGACGGTTTTTGCACCCGAAGCCAGCGCAAGCAGTTGGTGCCCCAGGCAAATCCCGAAAGTGGGCACGCCTGCCGCAACAAGCTCGGTGATGGCCTGGATGGCGTAGCTGCACGGCTCGGGATCGCCCGGTCCGTTGGACAGGAAAATGCCATCCGGCTTCAGGGCCAGCGCATCGGCCGACGTGGCCGTGGCCGGCAATACGGTCAGGCGGCAACCGCGTTCCGCCAGCATGCGCAGGATGTTGCGCTTGACACCGTAATCGAAGGCCACGACGTGAAAACGGGGCTCGCTCGACTGGCCGTAGCCCTGCCCCAGCTTCCATTCGGTCTCGGTCCACTGGTACGCGGCCTTGGCCGTCACCACCTTGGCGAGGTCCATGCCGGACAGGCCAGGGAAGGCACGTGCCGCCTCGAGCGCGCGCGTTTCATCGACCGCGCCTGCCATGATGCAGCCGCTCTGGGCGCCCTTTTCGCGCAGGATGCGGGTCAGGCGCCGCGTATCGATGTCGGCGATGGCCACGATGTTCTGGCTTTTCAGGTAATCAGAGAGGGACGACCCGGCCCTGAAGTTCGAATGCAGGCGCGGCACGTCACGCACCACCAGGCCGGCGGCATGAATGGATTCGGCTTCGACGTCTTCGGCATTGATGCCAGTATTGCCGATGTGGGGGTAGGTCAGCGTCACGATCTGACGCGAATACGAGGGGTCTGTCAGGATTTCTTGGTAGCCGGTCAGGGCGGTGTTGAACACAACCTCGCCGGTTGTGATGCCGTCGGCGCCGATGGACAGGCCGCGAAAGACCGAACCGTCAGCTAATACAAGGATGGCGGGCTGGGCACGAGACAAGGAAGACTCCGCAAGACATTAGGCGTGGCGCAGGTAACAAAATTCAGGCGAGCCGCTTGCGCGAACCCGCCTGAACTTGAATACCCGCATTGTAGCCGATCCGGCCGTCTCCTTCAATGCTTGGCCGCGCTTTCAGCGGCCTGCGAGGCCGGATCAGGACTGCAGATGATCCAGTCCGCCATCCATGTCGAGCTCGGTCAACTCGGTAAAACCGCCGATGCAGGTGCCCTCGACAACGATCTGCGGGACGGTACGCGCCCCCTGGGTGACCACCGCGAATTCCTTCATGGCTTCGCGGTCCAGATCGATGCGGACCTCGTCATAGCCGATGCCGCGCTTGTCCAGGAAGGCCTTGGCCTTGACGCAGATGGGGCAGGTGCCGGTGCTGTAAACCTTGACGGGATTCATGTGTATTCCTGTTTCTGATCAGATCAATTCAAGCCGAGAACGTCTCGCATGTCGTACAGGCCGGGATCTCGGCCTTGCAGCCACTTGGCGGCACGCAGCGCGCCCTGTGCAAAGGTCGCCCGGCTGCTGGCCTTGTGGGTCAGTTCGACCCGCTCGCCCACGCCGGCAAACAGCAGCGTATGGTCGCCGACGATATCGCCGCCGCGCACGGTGGCAAAACCGATGGTCCCGGGATCGCGCTCGCCGGTCACGCCTTCGCGGCCATAGACCGCACAGCTTGCGAGGTCGCGATTGATCGCCTTGGCAACCGCCTGCCCCAGGCCGAGCGCAGTGCCGGACGGTGCATCCACCTTGTGGCGGTGATGCGCCTCGATGATTTCGATGTCGTAGCCTTCCTCGAGCACCTGGGCGGCCAGTTCCGCGAGCTTCATCAACAGGTTGACGCCCACGCTCATGTTGGGCGCAAAGACGATCGGTATGCGCTTCGCCGCCTCGGCGATGCGGGCCTTGCCGGCGTCGTCGAAGCCGGTGGTGCCGATGACCAGCGGCACGCCTGCAGCAGCACAGATGTCGAGGTATCCGAAGGTGGCCTCTGGGCGGGTAAAGTCGATCAGGGCCTGTGCACCCTCCAGGGCCGCCGCAGGCTGGTCGGACACCTGTACGCCGCTGGCGGCCCCCCAGGCTGCGCCCGCATCCTGCCCGACCAGCGGGCTGCCGCTGCGATCGATGGCCGCGCTCAGGGTGCAGCCACTTTTCGACGCCGTTGCTTCCAGCAAGGCGCGTCCCATCCGGCCCGAGACGCCGGCAATGGCAATCCGGATGCTCATTTCTGGGTACCGCTCCGGATCGACAGGATTTTTTCTTCCAGGATCAGCCAGCGGCCGCCACGCTCGACCATCACCATCTGCTTCACGACCGCGTCGCGGTAGCTGTCGGATCGATACGTCTGGTTGAAGGTCACGGTTGCCGTGCCCTCCTCATCCCGGTCGACCGACGGGGATTCGATCTTGACTTCGACGTTTCGGGCCACGGCCAGCAACATCCGCCGCCGCTTTTCCCATTCGATCCGGCTGCCGCCTCCCTGGGGAACGAATGCGTCATCGTAGGCCGCCAGGTAGGCCACCTCGTCACGGCGCACCCAGGCGGCCGCCCAGTCGTTCAATGCCTTTAGGACAGCCTCATCGCCTGCCGGCGCGGCCTTCGGTTCGGGAAACGCCGGAATGACGTCAGGCTTGATCTGCTGCACATCCGTTTCCGCCTGCAGGCCCAGGGGCGATGCGCGGCGGGGGTCGACGTAGGGCGGAACGCCTTTCGGGCTCGGCAGCGGCGCCACGACGCTGGTTTGCGGGACGGTCTCGCGACGTGCCTCGGCAACCGGCGCTTTCTGCTGCGCGACAACAGGCGCAACGGCCGCGGCGACCGGAGCAGCGGAGACGCTCTTGCTGGCCGGAGCGACGACCTCTTTGGGCGCGACCTCTTTGGGCGCAGCCGGCTTGACCTGCGGCGCAGGGGCCGTCTCGGCGGCGGCCACCGCCATCGGCTGGGCCACCGGAGCCGTTGCAGTCACGACCGGGCTGGATGCCGCCGCTGCGGGCACCACGGCTTCGTTGCGCGCGGCTGCCGGCGCGGGCGTCGATTCGACCTTCGGGGTCGGCGCGGGCGTCGCTTCAACCTTCGGGGCCGATTCGGGCCCCGGGGTCGGCACAGGCTCGACCGGTTTCGGCTCTGGCAGATCGCCTTCGATCCTTGCCAGCGTGTCGCCGTCAAAAAACAGCGTGATGCGCTTTTGCTCGGCCAGTTTGCCCGCCTTGTAGTAAACGTACACGTAATCCCAGCGATCGGTGCGGAACGGGTCGACCACCAGCGGCGTGCCGAGCAGGAACCGGACCTGCGACCGGCTGAGGCCGGGCTTCAGTCGGGCCACGTTCTCCTGGTCCAGCGCGTTACCCTGCTGCACATCGATACGGTGGGGGCCGATATTGACGCCGGAACACCCGGCAATCAGGCCTAACAGCAGTGTGGAAATCAGGATTTGACGCATAGCCAGGAAACCGGAAAGGTTGGGGCAGTTGAAAAAAAACGTATCATAACGTATTCGCGTTCTCAATCTGGAGCCCCATTGAGCAATCCATCCGATCTCAAGAGCATCGGTCTCAAGGCCACCCTCCCCCGTCTGAAGATTCTCGATTTGTTCGAGCAGAGCGACAAGCGACACATGACGGCCGAGGAAGTCTATCGCCTGCTGTCCGACGAAGGCCTGGAAATCGGCCTCGCCACGGTTTACCGCGTGCTGACCCAGTTCGAGCAGGCCGGATTGCTGATGCGCCACCACTTCGACAGCGACAAGGCGGTTTTTGAACTCAACGAGGGAGACCACCACGACCACCTGGTCTGCCTGCAATGCGGCAAGGTAGAGGAATTCCTGGACAGCGAAATCGAGAAGCGGCAGCACCGCATCGCCAAGGAACGCGGATTCGCCATTCACGACCATTCGCTGCAGATCTACGCCGACTGCATCAAGGAAGACTGCCCCAACCGCAAGTCGTCCGACTCGCGTCAGCGCTCATAAGCCGCCAGCGCCTCGCACAAACTGGCCACACCTTCGATCAGTCGCGGGGAAGGACGATGCAGCCTGTCTGCGTTCACGCGCACGAAAGCCTGTTGCCTGACCGCGGGCAGGCTGGCAAAGCGCTGCCACTGGCGGCGCACATCCGGCGCATCGCTTCCACTGACGATCAGCTCAGGCGCGCGCTGCAGAACGGCCTCGCGTGAAACCGTCGGCGACAGGCCGCGCAAATCCGAGAACACGTTGCGCGCCCCGCACACTTCGAGCGCATCGCTGATCCAGTGGGTGCCGCCCACGGTGATCAGCGGGCGGTCCCATACCTGGTA
>JBFHQA010000063.1:0-14816 GCA_041592455.1 Thiobacillus sp.
CTGTTCACCAGCCTGCTTCACCTGCTGGGCTTTGCCAACAACGACTGACGCGTGACAGACTCAGCGAAAACGGCACCCGACGCGGTGCCGTTTTTTATCGACACCCACTGCCACCTCGATGCGGCCGAGTTCAACGCCGACCGCGACGCCGAATACGCGCGCGCCGTCGAAGCCGGCGTCGGCCTCCAGATCATCCCCGCCGTCAGCCGCGACAATTTTCCGGCCGTGGCCGCCACCTGCGAACGCTATCCCGGCTGCCTGCCGGCGTGGGGTCTGCATCCGATGCTGATCGACGTGCATCGCCCCGAGCACCTGGCCGAGTTGCGCGCGCAGGTCAACGCGCAGCGCCCGGTCGCCATCGGTGAAATCGGGCTCGACCTGTTTTCGGATTTCGACTACGCGACCCAGGAGTACTACTACGTCGAGCAGTTGAAGATCGCGCAGGAACACGACCTGCCGGTGCTGCTGCACTGCCGCAAGGCCAACGACCCGATCCTCAAGCACCTGCGCAGGATCAGGGTGCGCGGCGGCATCGCGCACGCCTTCAACGGCAGCCCGCAGCAGGCCCAGGAATTCATCAAGCTGGGATTCAAGCTCGGCTTCGGCGGCGCCTTCACCTGGCCGCGCGCCAACAACCTGAGAAGGCTGGCGGTCGACCTGCCGCTCGACGCCATCGTGCTGGAAACCGACAGCCCCGATATCCCGCCCTTGTGGATTGGCCGCGGCCGCAATGCCCCGGGAGAACTGCCGCGCATCGCGGCGGAACTGGCGCAGCTGCGCGGCCTGACGCTGGAAGCAGTGCGCGAATCCACCAGCGCAAACGCTCAAGCCGTGCTCGGGCTCGCTTGAGCGCTGCTCAGGCGGTCAGCACGTCCAGATCGGCATCTTCGGAGAGATACGTCAGCACGATCTGGTTGGTGCGGTCTTTCTTGGCGGCATACATGTTGTGGTCGGCCTGGTCGACCAGACGCTCCGGTCCTCGTCGACAAGCCTCACGGCCGTCCGCGACGGCCACACCCACGGAAGCGGTGATATCCACCGGATAGCCGTTGACGCTGTCGACGGACTCGATGGCAGCCAGGATGCGTTCGGCCACCCGGCGGGGCCGCTCGACGTAGCCTTCGACCTGCAGCATGACCACGAACTCGTCCCCGCCGATGCGGGCGAGGACATCTTCACGCCGCAGTTCGCCGCTTGCCCGTCGCGCGGTTTCCTTCAGAAGCAGATCGCCGAGCGTGTGCCCCAGGGTGTCGTTCACGAGCTTGAAGCCATCCAGGTCAAAATACAGCACGGCGATCGCAGACCCGGTACGCTGGGCATGCGCGCTGGCGCGCCTGAGTTCGGAAAAGAACGCGGTACGATTCGGCAAGCCGGTCAGCGCGTCCATCATCGCAAGCCGCTCCATCTCTTCGGCGTAGCGAGCCAGCTTGACCCGGCCATCATGGAACCCGTGGATCAGGCGCGCAACATAGAGCGGGATCGCCAGGTTGAGCAGCAGCAGGCCAACCATCCAGTTCGGATGCTGGTTCCAGTAGTCGGAAACAAACCAGAGGATGACCAGCGCGGTGGTGGCAAGCACGGCGGACAAGGTCATCCACTCGATGCCGAAGCGGATGCCGTTGCCGAGCGACACCCAGAGCGCGAGGAAAATCACGATGGCCCCGAGTTCGCCCGTCAGGTACATGGCGACGAAACACCCGGTCTGGTCAGCCGTGATGGCGATGATGCGGCGCACGGGACGGTAGCCCGGATAACCCCGCACGTGCGCCCAGTGCACCAGCGCGAATATCGTAAAAACGATCGTGCCGGCCAGCCCCGCCATCGCCTCGGCGCTCGGCGTGGACGCAAACCAGTATAGATACCACAGCAGCAGGATCGGGATGGGAATGAACAGCCTGACGTGGCACTGTTCGAGCTCCAGATCGACCACGTCGAGTTTGTTATCGTTCTTGTTCATGCACGCCCGGACACCCCGTTGATCTCACCCTCGAGGCCCGACGACTGGATGCGTCGTGTCCGGGCCGTTATCCTGAATATTTCACCTGCGCACGACTTCACTCTTGACGAGGTTGATAACGGCGATTGAGGACCGGACTTTACGCCGACCAGCCGGTGCAGCGGCTAGTCGGCGTAGCCGAAGTCGCCCACCCACTTGCCGCGCCGGTAGTCGATCGCGAGCCAGTTGGGCACGTAGGGACGCGGGTTTTCCAGCGGAAAGCTTTCCGACGGGGGCGAGGCCCCGCCTTCCGCCACGCTGCAGCGACGCGTCATGATGGGCTTGAAGCGCACGGCCAGCCGGTCGTCGACCGACGTCGCCCCCTCGTCTGAATCGCCGAAATGTACCCGCTTACGCAGCAGGCAGGAGAACAGCAGTTCCATCTCGGCGACCAGCGGCTGGCCGCGCTGGGCCAGCGCTTTTTGCGCGGCGCGGCTGAGCCGGATTTCCACGGACTTGTCGTGCAAGGTGACGTTCATGGCGGCCTCCCTTATCGTGTCTTATCAATGCACTACGGCCATCGTCCGGGCTTGCTTGAGGCCCTGGCGGCTCAGGTTTCGCCGAACAATCGACGCGACAGGATCATGCCGGGGCAGAACCCGGTCACGCCGGCAAACAGCAGAAAGCCCGCCGGGACATACAGCCACCAGTGGGCCACGGCAAGGCCGGTCAGGGCGATGCCCAGCCAGATATTGGCGCTGACGACCAGGAAGAACAGCCGAACCGCAGGGCTTGCGCGAAAAGCATTCATGGCGCGCCCCTCAGAAATCGCGTTCGGCCTTGAAGCCGTTGATGAGAATATCGCCCGCCACCATGCGCGCGCCGTGGTTGACCGCGTCGAGGATGTCGCTGTCTGACCAGCCGGCCTCACGCGCCGCCTGCAGATCGTCGGCACTGACGCTGCTCGAGTTTCGCGTCGCTTTCAGCACCAGGCCGAGCAGGGTCTTTTCGCGCGGTTCGAGCGGGCTTTCGCGATAGTCGGCGCGCGTGGCGGCCACCTGCTCGGGCGTCCAGCCGGCCATCTGGATCAGCATGCCGCCGTTCATGTCGATGCAGTAGTCGCACTGGTTTTCCATCGACACCAGCATGCGGATGCAGGTCGTCAACGGCATCGACAGCGTCGGATGCTGCATGATGCTGCCGTAGTACTCCCACTGCTGGCGTAGCAGGAAGGGATTGGCGCTGTAGAGCTGGATCGCGGTCGGCACCTGACCCCAGGCTTGCTGGATCTGGGCGTAGATGGCAGCGACTTCCCCCGATGCGGACTCGGGCTTCACGGTTTGCAGAATGCTCATGACGATCTCCTGGTTTGGGTTAAATCCAACGCCGGACGCGGGCCTTGTAGGTCCGGTAGGCGTCACCGAACTTCGCTTCGAGGTGGGCTTCTTCATGCCGGATCACGCCGAAGCGGAGCATGATCCAGATCAGGGGGGCGAAGGCGAGCGGCCAGGCGGTCTGCAGCAGCAGCGACACCCCGGCAAGCAGAAACCAGTCACCGAGATAGATCGGGTTGCGACTGAACCGGAAGGGACCGTTTGTGCACAGCGCCGTTGCGCCGAGATAGGGGTTGACCGTGGTGCGATGGCGGGCGAAGGTCCACAGCGTCCAGGCGAACAGCATCGCGCCGATGCCGACGAGGCCCCAGCCGAGCAGGTCACTCATCGCGCCCAGATCGAGGGGCCAGCCCAGATGGTTGCGGTCGATCCACCAGCCGCCGACCAGCGCTGCCACGTACGGCGCGGGCGGGAGGATCAGGGTGCGGGGACGGCGTGCAGGATCGGTCATGGGGCACCTTTAGCGCTTGAGGGTTTCGAGAAAGCGTCCCAACTGCGCGAGACAGCCGCGATACGCTGGAATCGAGTGGGTGTTCTTGCTCATGCCGATGCAGCCTTCCAGCGCCGACACGACGAAGAAGGCCGTATCGTCCGGGACCAGGTCCGGCGCGACCTCGCCCGACTGCTGGCCGCGCGTCAAGGCGGCGGCCACGGTCGCCACCCAGTCCTCGAACAGCTGGTTGAGCTGCAGCCGGAAGATCTCGTCGACCGGGCTCATTTCCTGCATCAGGTTGTTGAGCGGGCACCCGAGCGCAACGACCCAGGGATCGGTCTCGGCGGCCTTCGCTTCGAGCATCGCCTGCATGGTGGCGAGAGGCCGGTCGGTGCTGCGCAGCGGTTCGAACATCATCGCGGCGAGTTGCGGGCGGATCACCTCCTCGACGACCGCCAGCCCCAGGGCCTTCTTGTCGGGAAAGTGGTGGTACAACGCCCCCTTGGTCAGCCCCGTATCGGACAGGATGCGCGACAGGGACGCGGCCTGGTAGCCGTTGCGATGGATCTCGGCAAAGGCGGCCTCGAGCAGCGTCTGCCGGGTGAGGTCGGGGGTTCGGGTCATCGTGTTCATGACCTCATCATACAAACCGGTCGGTATGTGTCAAGATAAAATTTTTTGATCCGGCTTTGCCGTTCAAATGTCCCGCTGCGCCGTGGCGCGCAGGAGTTCGTTGCGGAACTGGTCGCTTTCCCGAAAACAGCCGGTGAACGCCTGCGTCACCACCCGCTCGTCGCCGCGGCGGTCTTCTCCGAGCAGCAGGCAGAGTTGTTCGGCCTCGATGATGCACGCCGCCCCCCTTGCCTTGCCGTGCGTCACCAGCGCCTCGGCGATGTCGCGCGTCATCCACTCCTGGTAGGTAAAGCGGTGGCCGATGGAATCGACCATGCGGGCGATTCGCCCAAAGCCATGCAGCCTGCCGCCGGGGATGTAGGCGACATGCGCCACGCCGCCAAACGGCACCAGGTGATGCGGACAGACGCCGTGCACGGCGATGCCACGCACCACGACCATGTCGTCGCGGTCATCGGCGAAGCCCTCGCCGAGCGCGTCGGCGGGGGCGATGGCATAACCGCCGAGCAGGCGTTTCTGCCAGAGTTCGCGCACCCGCTCGGCCGTGCGCCCGGTATGCACCGAATCGGGCGCCACGCCGCAGGCGGCGAGCATGTCGTTGATCGCCTGCTCGAACGCCTGGGGATCAAAGCGCCCGGTTTGCGGAATGCCGAGGCTGCCGCCCCCAGACGGAGCGTGGCAGTCGTGATCGCAGTCGCCGGCCATCAGTTGAGCGTGGCCTTCAGGAACTCCAGCGTGCGTGCCCACGAATCCTTGTCGGCGTCGTTGTCGTACTTGAGCGGCAGGTTGAACTGCGCCGCATAGCTGTCGGCCTCGCGGTTGGTGAAGGTGTGCTTGACGCCGGGATAGGCCACCAGCATGTAGTCGGCCTGGGCGTTGTCCATTTCCGTCTTGAACGCCTCGACCTGGACGGGCGGCACGATCGGATCGGCCTCGCCGTGGAAGACGCGAATCTTGGCCTTGATGTCGCCCGGCTTGACCGACACGTCGGTCGCCAGCACGCCATGGTAGCTCACGACCGACTTCAAGGGCACGCCGGCCCGCGCCATGTTGAGCACGATGCCGCCGCCGAAACAGTAGCCTAGCGCGGCGATCTCGCCTTTCTTCACATTGGGCTGGCCGGACAGGAATTTTTCGGCAGCCTGGAACCGGCTCAGGGCGAGCGGCGGGTTCTTGTTCACGCTGCCCGCCAGTGCCCCGGCGTCCTTGGGATTGTCGGCGACCTGGCCACTGCCGTACATGTCGACGACCAGTGCCACGTAGCCTTCGTTCGCCAGCATGCGCGCGCGCTTGCGCGCATAGTCGTTGGCCCCCCACCACTCCGGCACCACCAGCACGCCGGCGCGCTTGCCCTTGGCCGCGTCGTCATAGGCCAAAAAGCCTTTCATGACGGTGTCCCCGGCCTTGTAGGTGACGTCCTTGCCCACGACGGCAGCGAGCGCGGATGTGGTGAAAAACAACAGCGACAAAGCAAGTGCAGTTTTCATGGGAGCCTCCTGGTTAATGAATCCCACAGCATACCGTGCGAGGCCAATCCGTCACAACCATGCCGGCACTGCGTCGTTCAAGCCCGGGCAGGCATTTCTCGCACCCGGCAGGCTGTGCCATGATGGCTGCCTCGATGTCATGCGTGGGAGCATCCGTGATTCTATGGGGCGTGTTGTGGGGCGCGCTGCTCGGCTTGTTGATCAGCCGGGACGAGTCCGCCGGAATGGTACTGGGAGCCCTTTTCGGCGCGCTGGCCGGCGTGACCCTGAGGAACGCCATCCGCACCGAGTGGACCCGCCTGCAACGCACGACCGGGGCCGCCTTGCAGGACAGTCGCGCGCCCGCCAGCAGGACGCAGCCCTCCGAACCGGCCGCCACACCGCATCCTGTTGAACCCCCGGTCGCCCCGGTTCCGCAACCCGGCAACACCCTCGCCGCATCCGCCCCGCCGCCCGAAGCACCAACCCGCCAGTCCGCGCCCTCCCGGCCTGCGTCCCCTCCTGTCCGGACGCACGAACCCAATCTTGCCGACAAGGCCGTCGCCGCAGCCCTGGCATGGCTCACCGGCGGCAACACGGTCGTGCGGGTGGGCGTCGTCGTGCTGTTCATCGGCCTGTCGTTCCTGGCCAAGTACGCGGCCGAAAACGCGCTGTTGCCCGTGGAATTCCGGCTGGCGATGGTCGGTGCCACTGGCATGGGCCTGCTGCTTATCGGATATCGCCTGCGCGAGCGGCGAACCGGCTATGCCCTGACGCTACAAGGCGCGGGTGTGGCCGTGCTGTATCTGACGGTATTCGCCGCGTTCCGCCTCTACCAGCTGGTGCCGCCCGGACTGGCGCTGGCGGTCATGGTGGCGGTCTGTGCGCTGTCGACCGCCATCGCGCTGCTGCAAAACTCGCGGGCCCTCGCGGTCATCGGCTTTGCCGGCGGTTTTCTCGCGCCAATCCTGGCGTCCACCGGACAGGGCAGCCACGTGGTGCTGTTTTCCTACTACACGCTGCTCAACCTGGCCATCCTGTTCATCGCGTTCCGGCGCTCGTGGCGGCTGCTGAACCTGCTCGGTTTCTTCATGACCTTCGGCATCGCCACCGCCTGGGGGGCGCTGCGCTATACGCCCGATCACTATGCCAGCACGCAACCCTTCCTGGTCGGGTTTTTCCTGATCTACGTGCTGGCGGCGGTGCTGTTTGCCCGGCGCCATTCGACCACGCTCAAGACCAGCCTGAACGGCGCCGTGGACGGCACGCTGGTGTTCGGCACGCCGCTGGTCGCGTTCGGGCTGCAGGCCGGGCTGGTGCGCGACATCGAATACGCGATGGCGTTCTCGGCGCTCGCGCTGGGCGCCTTCTACCTGCTGCTGGCCGCCGCCCTGCTCAAGCGCAGGCTGCCATCGTGGCAACTGCTCACCGAATGCTTTCTCGCACTCGGCACGGGTTTCGCCACCCTGGCCGTGCCGCTGGCCCTGGACGCGCGCTGGACAGCGGCGATCTGGGCAGTCGAGGGCGCGGCCGTGTTCTGGGCAGGCATGCGGCAGGCCCGCTGGATGCCGCGCGGTTTCGGCCTGCTGCTGATGGGCATCGCCGCGCTCGCCTTCATGGGCAGCCTCAAGCCCAACCTGCACGCCGCGCTGCCGTTTGCCAACCCTGCCTTCCTCGGTGCGATGCTGCTGGCGCTGCCGGCACTGGCCGTGTCGTGGTGGCTGCGCCAGCCCCTGGCGCACAGCGGCAGCGCGTGGGCCCAGGGCTATGCCCAGGTCGAAACGGGACTCGAAAAACCCGTGTTCGTGTTCGGTTTCTTCTGGTGGGTGATGGCGTTCTGGCTGGAAATCACGCGCGCGCTGCCCGTCTCTGCCGGCTTTCCCGTGCCGGCGTGGCCGCACGCCTGGCATGTCAACCTGGGGCTGCTCGCGTTCGTGCTGAGCGCGCTCGCGGCCGAGCGCGTCGCCGCGCGCAGGGACTGGGCCGTCGCCGCCTGGCCTGCCTACCTCACGGCGCCGGTGCTGCTGCTGTCGGCGTGGATCAATGTGCTGGAAGGCAACCGGCTGCTGGCCTCGTTCAGTTCGCTGGCCTGGCTGGCGGGCGCCGCCGCGCACCTCGTCGTCCTGCGCCGGACCGACCGCCTGCAGCCGTCGGCCTGGTTCGCCTGGATGCATGCGCTCGGCGTGTGGACCCTCGTCATCGTGCTGGCCGACCTGCTCGTGCACGCGGTGGACCTGGGCGGACTGTGGCGCACCGCCTGGGGGTCCGTGGTGCTGCTGGGCGCCGCGACGCTCGCGCTGCTGGCCATGGCCATACTCCCCACTTCGCGGCGCCTGGGCGCGCGCTGGCCCTTCGACCGGTTTGCCCGCAGCTATGCGTGGACGGCGGCTGCGCCGCTGGCGGCCGGCGTCTACCTGGGCAGCCTGCTGGTGGCGCTGTCGTCTCCCGGCCACGCCGACCCGCTGCCCTACCTGCCCCTGCTGAACCCGACCGACCTGTCCGTGGCCCTGGCTCTGGGCGTGCTGACGCTGTGGCTGATGCGCCTGCGCGACAGCGAATTGAGCTTGCCCGATGGCATGCGCGGCAACGCTCCGCGGGCTGCGCTGCTGCTGGCGGCCTTTCTCGCCATCAACACGGTCTGGCTCAGGGTCGCCCATCATTTCGCCGGCGTGCCCTGGGATGCCGGCCCCCTGTTCAACTCCTTCCTGGTGCAAACCGGTTACGCCATCCTGTGGACCCTGCTGGCGCTGGGCCTGATGGTGCTGGCCAACCGCCGCGCACTGAGGCCGGTGTGGATGCTGGGCGCGGGCCTGCTGGGGCTCACGCTGGCCAAGCTGTTCCTGATCGACCTGTCCAACGCCGGCGGCACCGAGCGCATCGTGGCCTTCATCGCGGTCGGGGCGTTGATGCTGGTGGTGGGCTATCTGGCGCCGCTGCCGCCCAATCCCGCTGCCAGGGCCGTGGAGGGTCGGGCTTGAACGCCGCCTGGCGTGTCGCCCATGCCCTGCTGCTCCTGGGAGCGAGCACAGCCATCGCGGCGGACAAACCCGAGGACTTTGCCGTTCGTTTCACCGTGCAACCTGCGCCGGACACCAGCCTGCAGCGACTATCCCTGCCCAAAGAGGCGCTGGCTGCCCTGCAAACGCCGCACGCTGCCGACGTGCGCGTATTCAACGGCAACGGCCAGGCCGTTCCCGTCGCTCGCATTCCGCCGCGCCAGACAAGCGTGGCCGAGCCCGCACGCGCCTGGCCCATCTATCCCATCATGGCTCCCCCTCAAGCCCTGCGGACCCCAGGCCTGAGCTTGCGTATCGAAAAATCTGCAGATCGCAGCATTGTGCGCGTGATCGAAGGGGGCGATCCCCATCTGGCCATGATGGCGAACCAGCAGATTGCCAACCTGGTGGACACCCGCCCCATCAAGGGCGCCGTGGCTGAGTTGACCGTGGATGCCGAACTCCCCGCCGGCGAACCCGTTGCGCTGACGGTCACGGCCAGCAAGGACCTGAAAACCTGGCGCACGCTGGCACAGGACGTGCCGGTGTTCCGCTTCGGCGCCACGGCAAACGCGCCCGGCAGCATGCGCGTCTCGCTGCAGGGCGCGCATCTGGAAAACGACTACCTGCGCATCGACTGGCCGTCCGGTTCGACCTTCAGGCTGCGCGGCGTGAGCATCACGCCGGCCCCGGTCTCGGTCGCCCCCGAGCGGCTGCCTGTCCCGCTGGTCGGAAAACCCGAGGGGACAGGCATCGTGCTGGACGTTCCGTTCGCCACGCCGCTGCATGCCCTGGACATCCGCCCTGCCGAATCGGGCACGCTGGTTCCGGTCCGCATCAGCGGCCGCGGCCAGCGCGGCGAACCCTGGCGCGCGCTGGCTTCGGGTGTCGTCTATCGCATCCAGTCGAAGGGCGTCGAGGTGTTCTCGCCACCGATTGAGCTGAACAGCGTGTCTGTGCGCGAACTGCGTGTGGACCCCACGAGCCCAGGCGCGCCACTGCACGCCGTGCCCATAGTGCAGGCGCTGCTGGCACCGCAGGAATGGGTCTGGGTCGCTAGCGGGCCGCCGCCCTTCACGCTCGCCGTTGGACGCGCAAGCGCCCCGGCCACCCGACTGCCGCTGGCCAGCCTGATACCCGCTTACACCCCCGGGGCCGAGGATGCATTGCCCGCATCGCGCGTGGACGCGTCCTCGATCGTTCGCCAGGCGCCCGACAGGCTCACGCGCCTCAGCCAGGCGCTCGGCGTGCCTTCTGCGCGCGCGCTGGTGCTCTGGATCGTTCTGATCGGAGGCGTCTTCGTGCTGGGTGGCGTGGCCTGGGCGGTCATGCGGCAGGTGAAATCGTCGCCGCCCCAGTCCTGATCGGCGCCTTCCCATCAGAAAAGCCTGGCGCGTTACACTCGGGGGTCGCCCCCCCTGCCTGCCCGTCATGACCGATTCCATCCGCCTGGCCAAGCGCGTCGCCGAACTGAAAGCCTGCTCGCGTCGCGAAGCCGAACAACTCATCACCGGAGGATGGGTACGCGTCGATGGCATCGTGGTCGAGGAACCGCAGTTCCGCGTGACCGACCAGCGCATCGACATCGACCCCGTGGCCGACCTGTCGCAGGCCGAACCGGTCACCCTGCTGCTGCACAAGCCTGCCGGGCTTTCCATGCAGGAGGTCGAACGGGATACGGCGCGCTTCCTCTCGATGACCAGTGTGTGGGAAGGCGATCCCTCCGGCATTCGCCCCTTGAAAAAGCACTTGGCCCAGCTCGATGTGCTGGCCCCGCTTGAAGACGAGGCCAGTGGCCTGGTCGTCCTGACGCAGGACTGGCGCGTGGCACGCAAGCTTGCCGAGGACGCCCACACCCTGGAGCACGAACTCATCGTCGAGGTGACGGGAACCCTGCCCCCGGACGGGCTCGAGCGCCTGAACCGGGGCATGGCCTATCAGGGCCGAACCCCGCCTGCGATCAAGGTCAGCTGGCAAAACGAAACGCGCTTGCGGATCGCGCTGAAAGGCGCCCGGCCCGGCCAGGTCGCCCACATGTGCGAGGCCGTCGGTCTGCAGGTGTTGTCGATCAAGCGGATTCGCCTGGGGCGCGTGGCCATGGGAAAAGTGCCTGCAGGGCAATGGCGCTACCTGCGTGCGGATGAGCGATTCTGATCGCGCCGGTCAGCTGTCAGCCGCCCGGGCAGCTTCAGCGACCTGAATGCGATTGCGTCCTTCCTTCTTGGCTGTGTAGCACGCCATGTCGGCCAGATTCATGGTGTCGGTCAGGGACCGTCCCATCTGGACCGGAACCACGCCCACGCTCACGCCGATCCGGAAGCGCTCCGAACGCCAATGGAACTCGAAGCCCTCGATGGCCTGCCGTATCTTCTCGGCCAGTTGCCGGGCCTGCTCCAGCGAGACATGCTCCATCAGCAAGGCAAATTCGTCGCCGCCGATGCGTGCGAGCGTATCCCGCGCGCGTACCAGCCCAGACAGCAAGGTGGCCAGCTGACGCAGCAACTCGTCTCCGGCGAGGTGCCCGCAACTGTCGTTGATGATCTTGAACTGGTCCAGGTCGAGGAAACACAAGGCATGTCGATCGGCATCATCGCTTCGCTCCAGCACCTGCTGGAAGCGCTGCTCGAACTCCCGCCGGTTGATCAGGTTGGTCAGGCCGTCGTGCGACGCCTGGTAGGCGAGCTGCTCCTGCAGATTGCGCTTGTCGGTGATATCGCGGCACACGACCAGGAAGCTGCCTTCGGCGGCCCCTGGCTCCCTGCCGGCACGTTGATGCACCCAGAACACTGAGCCGTCTTTGCGGAGGATCCGGTACTCGATATCCACCCAGGTTTCGGGTTGGCGCTTGATGCTTTCGAGGCATTCGAACACGGCGCGCTGATCTTCGGGGTGAATCACCTTCGTGGCGGATTCGCCGATCAACTCTTCGGCCAGATAGCCTAGCAGCCTCGCACCGTTCTGGTTGATGGAAAGAACAATGCCGTCTGAACTGAGAGTCGTATAGATATCGGGCGCGTTGTCATACAAGGCCTGGTAGCGCGCCTCGGTGGCTTTCAACGCATCCTGCGCCCGCACCGTATCGGTGATGTTCCTGAATATGCCGCGAGTCGAGGTCACGCCTCCATCCTTGATGATGGAACCGCAATCCCCGGCGAGAAAGACGGTCTCTCCCGCCTTGGTCACGAACTTGAAGTCAATGCACGTCAGTGTTTCACCGCGCAGCAGACGGCTGAAGCGGTCCTGGCAACAGGCCTGGCTGTCGGGATGCAGGACATCCATGAGCGTCAGGTTTTTCACCTCCTGCTCGGAGTAACCCATGGTGTCGCGCCAGGTGCGATTGGTGAAGACAAAGCGTCCATCCGGCGACAGGCACTGGATCAGGTCGCTCGTATGGTCGAACACGTCGAGCAGGCGCTCTTCGTTTTCGATCAGGTTCCTGATTTCCTGCTGCCGGTCGATACCGTGTTCGGCGCGACTCAACAGGTCTTCGATCAATTGCGGCAGGGATTCCAGCGTACCGGGAGACAGCCGAATCGGCAGGCAGCGCCCGTACTCGACACAGCGCAGCGCCATGTCGCGATCGCCGGTTCCTTCGACCAAAACACAAGGAACGTCCATTCCCTTTTCTTCGAGCATCCGTATCAGGTCCAGCGCGGAGCCGTCCTGCAGTTCGATGTCGCTGAATATCGCATGCCATCCGGGGATATCCAGCGCACGACGCAGCCCCTTCATTCGATCGACCCGATGCAGCACCACGCGAGGCCGATACGCCTGCAAGGCCCGCTCGATCGCGGCAGCGGTGGCCTCGGAGCCTGCCACAAGAAGGTTAAGACTGACTAGATGTTCGGGCACACGTCCACCTGAGCACATGCAATGTATCGTTTCACCACAAATGATAATCCGATTGTCATTCCAGGTCGTGGGCCGGGGCAAAGAACCCCATCGCCCCTCCAGGCGTCCGGCTCACCCCGATCACAGCCGGCAGGCTCACTGGCCCCGCACCAGCAACACCGGCCGGGTGGCAATCCTCGCCACGCCCTCAGCCACGCTGCCGAGAAACAGGTGGCTCAATCCACGCCGGCCATGCGTGCCGATCACGATCAAGTCCGCTGGCCAGGCTTCGGCGTCCGCGACGATGCGCTCGGGAATGCGCTGGCCGAGCAGGTCGATTTCAACCAGCCCGGTCCCGGCCTCGATGCCGGCCTTGTCCGCCACGGCGGCAGCCCGGTCGAGGAGGACCTGGCCCGACTTGGCGATGGACTCGGCCATCTCGGGCGGGTAGGGAAAATCGGCACCCAGGTTGACGTTCAGGACATCGACGATGTGGATGATCCGCAATCGGGCCTGCAGCGCGCCGGCGAGCCGGATCGACTCCTCCAGCGCACGCTCCGCCGTGTCGCTGCCATCCACCGCCACCAGGATACGCTTGTACATGATGTCTCCTCCCGTCCTTACGCCGATGTCGAGCTGCTGTTCTATTTATAGAGCTGGATGGCGAATCCGTCCTGCACCCACTCCTGCTGCCGTCGCCAGCCTGCATGCCCGGCCAGCGCACTGAACTCGTCCGGCCGGTACTTGTAGGAGTGTTCGGTATGGAGCGACTCGCCCATGTCGAAATGGAAACGGTGGCCGGACACGGTCACGTCCTGGTCCGCGAGGCTGACCAGGTGCATTTCGATGCGGCCGGCCTGCGGATGGTAGAACGCATAGTGCCGGAAGCGGGCCGGCTCGAAGTCGGCTTCGAGCTCGCGATTCAGTCGGTGGAGCAGATTGAGGTTGAACGCGGCGGTGACGCCGGACGCATCGTTATAGGCGCGATGCAGGAGATCGGGATCCTTCTTCAGGTCGATCCCGATCAGCAACTGCCCGTCCTCCCCCGCCAGCCGGTGAAAGCGCTGCAGCAGGGCTGCGGCTTCAGCGGGCGAGAAATTGCCGATGCTCGATCCCGGGTAGTAGACCAGACGCCTGCCCGGAACCAGGGACGAGGACACCGCTTCCAGGTCCCGGAGGAAATCCATGCCGAAGGCCGCGACATCGAGCGTGGAATGGGACTGTACGAGCGGCTTGCACGCTGCCGACAAGGCCTCTCCGGCAATGTCCATCACGACCAGCTGGGCGGGGTGCAGGGCATCGACCAGCGACCGCACCTTGGCGCAATCGCCCGCGCCCGGCTCGACGATGCAATCCACCCGGCCGATGGCCGCCGCCATGTCGGACAGGTGCGCGGTCATCAGCGCGCGCTCGATGCGCGTCAGCGCATATTCGGGCAACGCGCAAATCGATTCGAACAGCCGGCAGCCGGCCGCATCGTAGAAATACTTGGGCGGGATCGCTTTCGGATGGGCGGCCAGCCCGGCCAGCACGTCGACACGCAGGTCGTCGTGCGAGGAAGGGAGATCGTGATAGCGGAAGGCCACTTATCCCGTGATCGACACGTTGGAGCCGGCCTCGAGCATGCCGATCTCGCTTGCCTGCATGAACCCGTGCTGGCGGAAAATGCCAAGGACGGTTTCGCGCGCCTCGGCCGTACAGCTCACCAGCAGGCCGCCGCTGGTCTGCGGATCGGTGAGCAGGGCACGTTGCCAGTCGGCGATGCCCGCCCCCAGGTCGGCTTCATGGCCGTAGCTCGCCCAGTTGCGCTGGCTCGCACCGGTGACGTGGCCGGCCTGGGCCAGTTCACCCACACCTGGCAGCAGCGGCAGGCTGGCGATCCCGATCTTCGCCGCCACTTTGGATGCCCGCGTGATTTCCAGCAGGTGGCCGAGCAGTCCGAATCCGGTGATGTCGGTCATCGCATGCACGCCCGCCGTTCCAGCCAGGTCGGCGCCTGCACTGTTGAGCTGGGTGGTGGCCGCAATCATCGCCGCATACTGGTCCGCACTCAGCAGCCCCTTCTTGAGCGCCGCGCTGTAGATGCCCACGCCCAGGGGCTTGCCGAGGATCAGGTGATCGCCGGCC
>JBFHQA010000064.1:0-14772 GCA_041592455.1 Thiobacillus sp.
CGCCCATGCCTGCCGCCAGCACGGCCTGCCGCATTTTTCCGCGGCGGCGGTGGCGCGGCTGCTGGAAGAGTCGCATCGCGAAGCGGCGGACCAGTCGCGCGAGAGCGCCATTTTTGCGCGCACCGAAGCCCTGGTGATGGAGAGCGCCGCAGCGTGCCGTGCGCGCGGGCCGGGGCTGGTCAGCGTGGCCGATGTCGAGGCCGCGCTGCAGGCGCACGTGCGGCGCCACGACTATCCCGAGCAGCGCCTGCGCGAGGAGATCGCCGAAGGCGACGTGCTGATCGACCTGTTCGGCAGCCAGACGGGACAGATCAACGGCCTGACCCAGATTGACCTAGGCGACCACCGCTTCGGCCTGCCGGTACGCCTGACCGCCCGGACCTATGCCGGTGAGGAAGGCCTGCTCAACATCGAGCGCGAGGTCGAGCTGTCGGGGCCGATCCACGATAAGGCCGTATTCATCCTGCAGAACTACCTGGCGGGGCTGTTCGCCCATCTGGCGCCGCTTTCGCTCAATGCCTCGATCGCATTCGAGCAGCAGTACCACGGCGTCGAAGGCGACTCCGCATCCTGCGCCGAGCTGTATGCGCTGTTGTCCTCGCTGGCGGGCCTGCCGCTGAAGCAGGGCATCGCCGTGACAGGCGCCGTCAACCAGCATGGCGAAGTGCTGCCGGTGGGCGGCATCAACGAAAAGATCGAAGGGTTTTTCCGGGTGTGCGAGGCGGCCGGCCTGGACGGCAGCCACGGCGTGCTGATCCCCGCGCGCAACCGGCGCCACCTGATGCTGGAGCCGCGCGTGGCGGAGGCGGTCGACAAGGGGCTTTTCCACATCCACACGGCCGTGCACGCCAGCGAGGGGATCGAGCTGCTGACCGGCGTGCCGGCCGGCGAACTGAATGCGGCCGGGCACTATCCCCACGACAGCGTGCTGGGCCACGCGCAGGACACCTTGCTGGGCTTCAGGCGTGCCTGCCAGATGCAGGATCAGGCCCGGCCGGCACGCCGGCATTTTCGTTCGGGCGATCGCAACAAGCGGCCCACTTGACCCCTGCAGGCGATGGCGGTTGATCTATATTGAAAGCCGACCCATCGTCAGCAAGGAGAACATCATGAACGCACTGCATCGCATGGAGCGCTTCCTCGACCAGCATCTGATTCCGTTCGACATCGTGGCGCACCCCCATTCGCAGACCAGCGCCGAAACGGCCCGCATGGCCGGGGTGACGCCCGACCGCCTGGCCAAGGGCGTGCTGCTCGATGGCGTGGATTGCCAGATGGTGGCGCTGATCCCCGCCGACCAGGAGATTCACCTGGGCAAGCTGGGCCTCGACCATGGCGTGGAATTCAGCCTCGCCGACGAAGCCAGCGTCAGCAAGCTGTTCAAGGAATGCGCGCCGGGCGTCGTGCCCGGCCTGCCGAATGCCTGGGGCGTGGAAATGGTGTGGGATGACGACCTGATGGCCCAGCCGGATATCTATCTGGAAGCGGGCGATCACGAACGCCTGCTGCACATCGAGACGCGCTACCTGCGCGAAGCGTTTGGCGACGCGCCGCACTGCCACTTCTGCCAGCCGCGCATGCACCACGCCTGAAGCCTCGCCAGAAGGGAGGGGCACGGGCTCTCCTTGAGGCGGGCCTCTCGACGCCGGCCATTCGTTCCGGATCCGAGCCTATCGGGAGCGGGATGGATTATCCTGTGCGCTGAACGTTGACCGGTCGAATCAGTCTTCTAGTCGTGAGCAATCCACCTCCTGACACCACCGATAACCCGCATCGCCCGCTCGGGCGCGGCATGGCATGGGTCGCCAGCCTGCTGGTGCTGGGCATGTTCTATCTCTATTTCGAGAACAGCCTGCAGGCGCGCAACAACCCCAACCACCAGCTGCAGATCGCGCCCGGCACCGAACTGGTGCTGAAGCGCAGCCGCGATGGGCATTATGTTTTCCCCGGCGCGATCAACGGCCAGCAGGTGACCTTCCTGCTCGATACCGGCGCTACGCTGGTGTCGGTGCCGGCGCACCTGGCCGGAGAGCTGGGCCTGCAGCCCGGCGCCTACCAGCAGTCGGTCACGGCGAACGGCACCGTGACCACGCGCGCCACCCGCGTGGACTCGCTGGCATTCGGACCGTTCTCGCTGCGCGACGTGCCCGCCAGCCTCAATCCCGGCATGGGAGGCGACCAGGTGCTGCTGGGCATGAGCGTGCTCAAACATCTGGAGTTCACGCAACGCGGCGACACCCTGATTCTGCGAGCGTTGTGAGCGCAGCAGAAAAAAGCTTGGACATCTTTCCCAACTATGTTATCAATACGAAATCTGTTGGATTCAAGCTTTAAATTGCGGTACCTCTGGTAAGCCTTTTTCCTTGAAATTCGATTGATGGAGCATGTTGCTCAATTTTTTAGATAGATAGGAAACAAGATGGAAACGGGTACTGTTAAGTGGTTTAACGATGCAAAAGGTTTTGGCTTCATCACCCCGGACAACGGCGGCGAAGACCTGTTTGCGCATTTCTCCGCAATCAACGCAAATGGCTTCAAATCCCTGCAGGAAAACCAGAAGGTCAGCTTCGAAGTGACCACTGGCCCCAAGGGCAAGCAAGCTTCCAACATCCAGGTCATCTCGTAATCGCGACGACCTGATGTGAAAAACCCCGGTTCGCCGGGGTTTTTTTATGCCTGCTTGCGCGTCGCTCGTTACAATGCACGACCCTTTGCCGAGTGAACCGCCATGGCCCTCAAAGCCACCATCTACAAAGCTGATCTGCAGATTGCCGACATGGATCGGCACTACTACGCCGACCATGCGCTGACCATCGCGCGCCACCCCTCCGAAACCGACGAGCGCATGATGGTGCGAGTGCTGGCCTATGCGTTGTATGCCCAGGACGGCATCGCCTTCACCAAGGGCCTGTTCGATGTCGACGAGCCGGACGTGTGGGTCAAGAGCCTGTCCGACGAGATCACGCTGTGGATCGACCTGGGCCAGCCCGACGAGGCGCGCATCCGCCGCGCCTGCAGCCGCGCCGACCAGGTGGTGGTGCTGTGCTACGCCAGCAGCTGCGACATCTGGTGGAAGCAGATCGCCAGCAAGCTGACCCGGCTGGCCAACCTGACCGTGCTGCAGCTGCCGGACGAAACCAGCCAGGCGCTTGCCGCGCTGGCCGAGCGCAGCATGCGCCTGCAGTGCATGGTTCAGGATGGCGAGGTCTGGATCAACAGCGACAAGGGCAATGTGCCGGTCGTGCTCGCGCGCCTGCAAGCCTCGGCTGAGTGAAGCCTATCGGGCGGGCGGACAGTTCTTGATGCACACCGTTTCGGTCAGGCGCTGGCCGCCGCAGCCCACGAAGCAGGCGTCGTAGGCTGGCAGGCAGCCGCAGTCGTCCTGGCATTGCGCCTTCTCCAGTTTCGCTCTCACGCTTTCGCGCGTCGGCATGACCGGTTCGCGGTAGGGAAACGGGTAGAGCGGGCGGGGCCAGGGGTCCCACCAGTAGGGATGCCTGTACGGGTAGCTGTGCAGCCAGTCGAAGCGCAGCTGCATTTCGTGGTGCCGCAAGGCGGCCGCATATTCCTTGAGCTCGCGCTCGTACTGCTTCAACGCTTCGGCATAACGCGCCTCGACCTGGGGCTCCAGTTCCTTCACGCAGGCCTGGTGCCGCGCCGAGCAGTCCGACTGGCAGGCGATCTTGCGGCTTTCGCAGCCCTGCACGCAGGCGCGCCCCGCCGCGTCCGTCGGCGGGATCAGGCGGACGCTGGTCTGGTATTGCGGGGTGGCGCAGCCCGCCAGCACGGCGAGCAGGGCCACCGCCGGAACGATACGTGACAAGGCTGGCATCATGGTCGACTCGTTAACTGCGCCTATCCGAAGCATAGGCGGTCAGGCGGTTCATGGCTGACCCAGGAAGCGTCCCTCGAGTTCCTGCAGGTTGAGTTCCTGCAGGATCTGCTGCAGGCGCTCGCGGGCATTGCGGCGGGGCGAGCCAGTCTGGGTGGCGATGATGAGCTCGTTCTTCATCGAGTGCTCCCAGCCCACCAGTTCGGTGACCGTGACCTGATAGCCGTGCGACTCCAGCTGCAGGCAGCGCAGCACGTTGGTGATCTGGCTGCCGAACTCGCGCGTGTGGATCGGGTGGCGCCAGATTTCCGACAGCGGGGTTTTGCCGAACGATTCGTTCTTGTGCTTTCTCAGCACGGCGGCGACCTCGGCCTGGCAGCAGGGCACCAGCACGATGTGGCGGGCCGACTTGGCGAGCGCAAAGCGGATCGCGTCGTCGGTGGCCGTGTTGCAGGCGTGCAGCGCGGTGACGATATCGATGCGAGCGGGCAGAGCGCTGGTCGTGATCGATTCCGCCACCGTCTCGTTGATAAAGGACATGCGATCGAAGCCGAGGCGGGCAGCCAGTTCGCGCGACTTCGCCACCAGTTCGTCGCGCGTCTCGATGCCGTAGATGTGGGCGCCGGGGCGGTCTTTCAGGAACAGGTCGTAGAGGATGAACCCGAGGTAGGACTTGCCGGCGCCGTGGTCGGCCAGCGTCAGCGTGTCCTGCCGGCCCAGCACCTCGTCCAGCAGCGGCTCGATGAACTGGCACAGGTGGAAGACCTGCTTGAGCTTGCGGCGGCTGTCCTGGTTGAGCTTGCCGTCGCGCGTCAGGATGTGCAGTTCCTTCAGCAGTTCGATCGACTGGCCGGGGCGCAACACCTCGGCCAGCGGGTCGGAGAACGTGGCCTTGGGCCTGGCGGCGGCCGGGCGGGCGCGCTTCATGACTCGCCGAGCAGGCGCACTTCGCGCTGCGGGAAGGGAATGCTGATGCCGCGGGCGCGGAAGGTCTCGAGCACCGCCTGGGTGATGTCGCTCGAGGCGTCGTAGTAGTCGTCCACGGTCGTCCAGGGCCTGACGGCAATGTTGACGCTCGAGTCCGACAGGGCAAGCACGCGGATCATGGGCTCGGGCTCCTGCAGGATCTTGGGATGCGCCGCCAGCAGATCGCGGATGGCCGAGAGCGCGAGCTTGATGTCGGTGTCGTAGGCTACACCGACGACGACGTCGAGCTGGCGCAGCGTGCCGAAGTTGTGCAGGATCTCGCCGACGATCTTGCGATTGGGGATGACGATCCGCGAGCGATCCGGATGGCTCAGGATGGTGCTGAACAGATGGATTCCTTCGACCGTGCCTTCCTCGTCGGCGATCGAAATGTACTCGCCGACATGAAACGGTCGGGTGAATATGATGGTCAAACCGGCTGCCAGGTTGCCCAGCACACCCTGCATCGCCAGCGCGATGCCCGCACCGGCGACCCCCAGGCCCGCCAGCAGCGGCAGCAGCTGCACGCCGAGATTCTGCAGCGCCATGATGAGAAACAGTCCCAGCACCAGGATGCGCACGATGCGCTCGAGCAGCTGGCGCAGCGTTTCCTCGATCCCGAGCTTCTCCAGCATTGAGCCGCTCATCCGGCCTACCCAGCGGCCGACGTAGAAGCCGGCCGCCAGGATCAGCAGCGCCACCACCAGCTTGGGGCCGAACTGGATGGCGAGGTCGATCGCGGTTTTCTGGGCGTGCTCAAGGGTTTGCAGGTGTTCGTCCATGGTCGGGAAGAAGGGGGAAGATGCGTGAAGGGTATCAAAACCCCCAGCAAGTCAGAACCGCTTCGTATAATGCCGACTTGCTGAAAGGGTTTTACCGTGTCTGTCGTCAATATTTCCTGCTACAAATTCGTCACCCTCAACGACCGCGAGTCGCTGAAAGCCGACCTGACCGCGCGCTGCGCGGAACTGGGCCTCAAGGGCACCATCCTGCTCGCGCCCGAGGGCATCAACGTGTTCCTGGCGGGGCCGCGCGAGGCGATCGATGCCATCGTGGCGCATTTGCGCAGCGACCCGCGGTTCGCCGACCTCGCGCCCAAGGAAAGCCTGTCCAACGAGCCGCCCTTCAAGCGGATGCGGGTGCGCCTGAAAAAGGAAATCATCACGATGAAGCACCCGTTGATCCGACCGGAGGCGGGGCGTGCGCCTTCGGTGGCGGCCGCCACGCTGAAGAAGTGGCTGGATCGCGGCGTGGACGACGCAGGCCGGCCGGTGGTGATGCTCGACACCCGCAACGATTACGAGGTGGCCGCCGGAACCTTCGAGAACGCCGTCGACTACAACATCGGCGTGTTCAGCGAGTTTCCGCCGCTGATCGCGCAGCACCGCGACGATTTCGCGGGCAAGACCGTCGTGTCGTTCTGCACCGGCGGCATCCGCTGCGAAAAGGCCGCGATCCACATGAAGGAGATCGGCCTCGAGCACGTTTACCAGCTGGAAGGCGGCATCCTCAAGTACTTCGAGGAGGTGGGCGGGGCGCATTACAACGGCGACTGCTTCGTGTTCGACGAGCGCGAGGCGGTGAGTGCGGACCTGCATCCGGCCTCGGGGCGGGTGCATCGCTAAGGCCGAATCTCATGCATTCAGGATGAGCCCATGGACGCCATCGCCACCATCCTGATCCTCACGATTGCCGCTGGCAGCTGCATTCCGCTGGGCGGCTATCTCGCCAGCTTCGAGCACATCCGTTCCAGGTGGCTGGAAAACGAGCTGCGCCATTTCGTGATTGCGCTCGGCGGCGGCATCCTGCTCGGCGCGGTCGCGGTGGTGCTGGTTCCGGAAGGGATCGCCAGCATGGGCGATTCCCTGCTGGCCATCCCCATTCTCCTGTTCGGTGGATTGACGTTCTTTGTCATCGAGCGGGCACTCGGCCTGCGGCGGCGCGAGGCGCCCCAGGTCATGGGCATGCTGCTCGACTATGTTCCGGAAGCCGTTGCCCTGGGCGGGCTGGTGGCGCTGGCCTCACCCGCCGCACCCCTGCTGGCCTTGCTGGTCGGTCTGCAAAACCTGCCCGAGGGGTTCAATGCGTTCCGGGAGTTGCATGCCCTCAAGCGCAGGAGCGCCCGCAATACACTGCTGATGATGTGGGCGCTGGTGGTGATCGGTCCGGTGGCCGGGCTGGTGGGCTACTTTCTGCTTTCGGGGCATCCGGCATGGCTTGGGGCCATCATGCTGTTCGCATCGGGGGGGATTCTGTACCTGATCTTCCAGGACATCGCCCCCCAGTCACGTCTGAAGCGTCACTGGGCCCCGCCGCTGGGGGCCGTGGTGGGGTTCAGCGTGACCCTGTTCGGCGAGATGGTCGTACGGATCTGACGCGCAGACAGGCCTCCTGCTTCAGGCCAGCATGCCCTGCCGCTCGATGAACGCGATGATGTCGGCCAGCCCCTGGCCTGTCTTGAGATTGGAGAAGACGAAGGGCCGTTCCCCACGCATGTTCTGGGCGTCGCGTTCCATGACCTCCAGCGAGGCGCCGACCAGCGGTGCGAGATCGATCTTGTTGATGACCAGCAGATCGGACTTGGTAATGCCGGGGCCGCCCTTGCGCGGGATCTTCTCGCCGGCGGCGACATCGATGACGTAGATGGTGAGGTCGGACAGTTCCGGGCTGAACGTGGCGGCGAGGTTGTCGCCGCCGCTTTCGACGAAGATCACGTCGAGGCCGGGAAAGCGCTTGTTGAGGCGATCGACCGCTTCGAGGTTGATGCTGGCATCCTCGCGGATGGCGGTGTGCGGGCAGCCGCCGGTTTCCACGCCGATGATGCGCTCCGGCGCGAGCGCTTCGTTGCGTACGAGGAACTGCGCGTCTTCCTCCGTGTAGATGTCGTTGGTGACGACGGCGATGTTGTAGCGGTCGCGCAGCGCGGTGCACAGCGCCAGCGTCAGCGCGGTCTTGCCGGAGCCGACGGGGCCGCCGATGCCGACTCGCAGGGGTTGGGAGCGGTGGGTCATGAACGGAACAGTCTCGTGTATTGGGTTTCGTGGCAACTGCAGGCGATGGCGAACGCCGGCAGGTAGTTGCAGGTGGCATCGAGCCTGGCGTCGACGGCGGTTTGCGCCAGCGTGGGGATCTGGCCACCGAGCGCCAGCAGCATGCGCTGGCCGGCGGTCTGCCCGAGCGGGACGGCCTTCACCGCGGCCATGACCTGGTTCTCGGCCCAGGCCCACAGATAGCCGGCGACGGCCTCGCGGACGGGCACGCCCCAGGCCGCGGCGGCGCTGCTCCAGGCGAGCGGAAAACAGGGTTCGTCGAAGTCGGCCAGCGCAGGCGACGCGGCGCCGAGGTCACCGAGCAGGCGCACGAGCGAATGCCCCATTTGCAGGGTCTCGGCGCGCAACTCGGCGCTTTCGCGGCTGGCGACGAAGTCGGCATCGAGTGCGGCAAGGCTGTCGATGTCGCCGGCCGTCCAGGCTTCCAGCATGCGGGCGAGGTAAATCGCCTCGAAGCGCGCAACGCCGAACGCGAGGCACGCCTCGACCCAGGCCTGCGCGCTGGCCTCGTCTCGCACCGTGCCGCTTTCCACTGCCCATTCGAGCCCCTGCGAATAGGTGTAGGCGCCGACCGGCAGCGCCGGGCTCGCCAGTTGCAGCAGTCGGATCAATGCTTCGTTCATCTTCGGCCGCGCAGCATCATGTCGTGAATGCGCGGGCCATGCCCTTCGCCATCGGCGCTGTGGCCATGCGGATGCGCATGACCGCCGTGGCCGCCGTAGGCACCGCTTTCGGGGTCGAACGGCGCTTCGTTCTCGACCACGGCCAGTCCGAGGCCGCGTACCATCTCGCCCAGCACATGGTCGCGCGCGAAACGCACCAGGCCGGGCTTGAGTTCGACGGCGACGTGTCGGTTGCCGAGGTGGTAGGCCGCGCGTGCCAGCAGCAGCGCGTCGTCGCTTTTGACTTCCATCACGGCCTCGGGCGCGGCGACCACCTCGACGACGCGGCCGTCGTTGGCGAGCAGTCGGTCGCCCGCGCGCAGCACCGCGCCGCGTTCGAGGAAGAGGCCGGCGTCTTCTCCGGAGGCCAGGCGGGTGCGCAGCCGGCACTTGCTGCGCAGGTCGAAGGGCAGAACCAGACGCTCGCTGGCATCAGCACTGGCAGGGGCACGCTGTTCGATGACGATCATGTTCAGAAGAGGAAATAGCGTTGTGCCATCGGCAGCGTCGCGGCCGGTTCGCACACCAGCGGCTCGCCGTCGGCGCGCACGGCATAGGTTTCGGGGTCGACCTCGATGACGGGCGTGGCGGCGTTATGCACCATGTCGGCCTTGGTCACGCTGCGCGTGTTCTTCACCGCGATTAGCGGCTTGGCGAGGTTGAGCGCCGCCACGTCCGGATTCTCGAGCGCGGCCTGCGAGACGAAGGTGACCGCGGTCTTCAGTCCGCCGGCGAAGCTGCCGAACATCGGCCGGTAGTGCACCGGCTGCGGCGTGGGGATCGAGGCATTGGGATCGCCCATCGCGGCGGCGGCGATCATGCCGCCCTTGACGATGAGGCTGGGCTTCACGCCGAAGAACGCGGGCTTCCACAGCACCAGGTCGGCGAGCTTGCCGGTCTCGACCGAGCCGACGACGTCGGCGATGCCGTGGCTAAGTGCGGGATTGATCGTGTATTTGGCGATGTAGCGCTTGACGCGGAAGTTGTCGTGGCGCGCCGTGTCCTCCTTCAGCGCGCCGCGCTGCAGTTTCATCTTGTGCGCCGCCTGCCAGGTGCGCAGGATCACCTCGCCGACCCGGCCCATCGCCTGCGAGTCCGAGCTCATCATGGAGAAGGCGCCCAGGTCGTGGAGGATGTCCTCGGCGGCGATGGTCTCGCGGCGGATGCGCGATTCGGCGAACGCGATGTCCTCGGCGATCGACGCGTCGAGGTGGTGGCACACCATCAGCATGTCGAGGTGCTCGTCGACGGTATTGACGGTGTACGGCATGGTCGGGTTGGTCGAGCTCGGCAGCACGTTGGGCAGGCCGGCCGCCTTGATGATGTCGGGCGCGTGGCCGCCGCCCGCCCCCTCGGTGTGAAAGGTGTGGATGGTGCGGCCCTTGAACGCGGCCAGCGTGGTTTCGACAAATCCGGATTCATTGAGCGTGTCGGTGTGGATCGCCACCTGCACGTCCATTTCTTCAGCCACCGTCAGGCAGTTGTCGATGGCCGCCGGCGTGGTGCCCCAGTCCTCGTGCAGTTTCAGGCCGATCGCGCCGGCACGCACCTGCTCGCGCACCGGGTCGGGCTGGCTGACGTTGCCCTTGCCGAGAAAGCCCAGATTCATCGGGAAGGCATCGGCGGCCTGCAGCATTGAATGGATGTGCCATGGCCCAGGCGTGCACGTGGTCGCGTAGGTGCCGGTGGCCGGACCGGTACCGCCGCCGAGCATGGTGGTGATGCCCGACATCTGCGCTTCCTCGATCTGCTGCGGGCAGATGAAGTGGATGTGGCTGTCGATGCCGCCGGCGGTAACGATCATGCCTTCGCCCGCGATGATTTCGGTGCCGGCTCCAATCACGATGGTCACGCCCGGCTGCACGTCGGGGTTGCCGGCCTTGCCGATGCCGCTGATGGCGCCCGCCTTGATGCCGATGTCGGCCTTGACGATGCCGGCAACGGCGTCGACGATGAGCGCGTTGGTGATGACCGTGTCGGCCACCTCGGCCGACACGCGCTGGCTCTGGCCCATGCCGTCGCGGATGACCTTGCCGCCGCCGAACTTCACTTCATCGCCGTAGACCGTGTAGTCCTTCTCGACCTCGATCCACAGCTCGGTGTCGGCGAGACGGACGCGATCGCCGACGGTGGGACCGAACATCTCGGCGTAGGCCTGGCGCGTGATTCGGACAGCCATGGCGGTCTCCTCAATCGGCCTGGCGGCGCTGGCTGCGGCGACGCAAGGCACGCGCGCCGAGCACGCCGAACAGCACGGCGGCGGTCGCGAGCGCGAGATGGTACGGCTCGCTGAAAAGATGCGCGACGGCATCGAGCAGCGTGCCGTGATGTGCGCCCGGGTGGGCCAGCGCCGGCGGCGCGGCAATCAGCATAAGCGTGGTGAAGAGGGTGCGTGTCATCGTGTTGTTTCCTTTCAAAGCGAACCCATGATCCGGCCCTGGAAGCCGTAGACCTTGCCGTCGCCGGCGTAGGCGACCAGTTGCACGGTGCGTGATTGCCCCGGCTCGAAGCGTACGGCGGTGCCGGCTGCGATATCGAGACGCATGCCGCGCGCCCGCTCGCGATCGAAGACGAGCGCGTCGTTGGCCTCGTAGAAGTGGTAGTGCGAGCCGACCTGGATGGGACGATCGCCGGTGTTGGCGACCGCCAGCGTCACGGTCGTGCGGCCGGTGTTGAGTTCGATCTCGCCGGCCTGGGGCTGCATTTCGCCTGGAATCATCGCGCGCTCCTAAACGATCGGGTTGTGCACGGTCACGAGCTTCGTGCCGTCGGGGAAGGTCGCCTCGACCTGGATCTCGGGAATCATCTCCGGCACGCCTTCCATGACGTCGTCGCGGCCGAGCAGCGTCGTGCCGTAGTGCATCAGGTCGGCGACGGTGCGGCCGTCGCGCGCGCCCTCGAGGATGCCGGCGGTGATGAAAGCGACCGCCTCCGGGTAGTTGAGCTTGAGGCCGCGTGCGCGGCGGCGTTCGGCCAGCAGCGCAGCGGTGAAGATCAGCAGCTTGTCTTTCTCGCGGGGGGTCAGTTCCATATGGGGGCTCTCATGTATTCCAGATGCGCGGCGGGTGGGCTTCGCGTCCGGCCAGCACCGGACGCAGCACGCGCCAGAGGTCGGTGAACCAGTGCCGCGCCGCTTCCGAAGAGTGGCCGAGATAGCGGGCTACCAGCACCTGCGGCAGGGCGGTGAGGCCGTGCCGCGCGCCGGGCTCGCGAACTGCCACCTCACGGCAGGCAGTCAGCAGGCCCGGATCGATGTGCGACGCCGCCGCCAGCAAGGTGCCGCTGACACTGTATCCGGCAAGCCCTGCCGCTGCGTCGAGCAGGGCACCGCCGCCGTCGATGCGTCCGCGTTCGAGCCAGAGGGCTTTGCCATTACGCGTGATCCGGGTATCGAGCTGCAGCGCACCACTGGAAAACCGTTCGCCCGACGCGCGGCGTCCCAGGCACAGTACGTCCATGCCGATGAAGCGTGCCGACTCGGCGAGGTCGATGCGGCTCGTCAGCGCCGCACGGGCGCCGTCGAACACGATGGTCTCCTGCGGCAGCCATTCGAGCAGGGCGCCCTCCTGCACCGTGAACCCGAGGTGCTGGCGGGCCCAGGCTCCGGCGCTGCGATACCATTTTCCGGCGCCTGGCGTGGTCAGCAGCGCATGGGCGCCCGGTCTCACCGATACGTCGATTTCGAGCTCGTCGCCACCGACGACGCCCGATGGCGGATGCAGCACGAGCGTGTGGCAGACGGCTTCGCCTTCGGGGTAGAGCGGCTTCTGCACGCGCAACGGCCCGACATGCGCCCGGTGCGCGAGCACGGTTGCGGACGCGCGTGCTTCGAAGCCCAGTTCCAGGTGAGCATGCCAGTTCAAAGCGATGGGGTCGGCCAGATTCATCGCTTTATCATACCGATAGCAAATCGCGTACTCCATCCTGGTCCATGTCGGCGCCGGCGCCACGCTTGATGATCTCGCCGCGCTCCATGAGCAGGTACTGGTCGGCGAGCGAGCGTGCGAAATCGTAGTACTGCTCGACCAGCAGGATGGCCATGCTGCCTTCTTCGGCGAGCGTGCGAATGGCACGCTCGATGTCCTTGATGATCGACGGCTGGATGCCTTCGGTCGGTTCGTCCAGGATCAGGAGCTTGGGACCGAAGGCAAGCGCCCGGCCGATCGCAAGTTGCTGTTGCTGGCCACCGGAGAGGTCGCCACCACGGCGCTTGAGCATTTGCCTCAGGACCGGAAACATCTCGAAGATGCGCTCGGGAATAGGCGTTCCTGCGGGGCGGGTCGCCAGTCCCATACGCAGGTTCTCCTCCACAGTGAGACGCGGGAAGATCTCGCGACCTTGTGGCACGTAGCCGATGCCGGCCCGGACGCGGGCATGCGACGGCGCGCCGATGATGTCCTTGCCATCGAAACGGATACTGCCCGTCTTGGCAGGCACCTGTCCCATCAGGCATTTCAGCAGCGTGGTCTTGCCGACGCCGTTGCGCCCCAGCAGCGTGGTGACCTGGCCGGTCGGCACCTCGAACGCCACGTCGCGCAGGATATGGCTGCCGCCGTAATACTGGTTGAGGTTCTCTACATTTAGCATGTTCAGCGCCCCAGATAGACTTCGATCACGCGCGGGTCGGCCTGCACGGTGGACAAAGGTCCTTCGGCCAGCACGGAGCCTTCGTGCAGCACGGTGACCTTGCCTCCGAGCTGTTCGATGAAGGCCATGTCGTGCTCGACCACCACCAGGCTGTGGTTTCCCGCGAGCGACTTGAACAGTTCACCGGTGCGTTCGGTCTCGTCGTCTGTCATGCCGGCCACTGGCTCGTCGAGCAGCAACAGGCGCGGCTCCTGCATCAGCAGCATGCCGATCTCGAGCCATTGTTTCTGTCCGTGCGAGAGCAGTCCCGCCAGGCGGCCAGCCTCTTGATCGAGTCTGATCAGCTTCAGCGTGTCGGCGATCTTGTCGCGGCCATCGTCGTCGAGCGTGGCAAACAGGCTGATGCGTGCGCGCTTGTCCGCCTTCATCGCCAGCTCCAGATTCTCGAATACCGTGTGGTGCTCGAATACTGTCGGCTTCTGGAACTTGCGGCCAATTCCGGCATGGGCGATCTCGGGTTCGTTCATGCGGGTGAGATCGAGTGTCTGGCCGAAGTAGCAGGTGCCCGAGTCGGGACGGGTCTTACCGGTGATGACGTCCATCATGGTCGTCTTGCCGGCGCCGTTCGGGCCGATGATGCAGCGGAGCTCGCCGGCATCTATCGACAGGCTCAGCCTGTTGAGTGCCTTGAATCCATCGAAGCTCACCGAAATGTCGTCAAGATAGAGAATGACCTTGTGCGAGATGTCGAGACCAGGCTGCAGGATATGCCCGACCGCCGGAGACCCCGCATCGGCAGCGTTGAATGATTGGTCGACGTTCATGCAGCTCTCCGGTTACGAATGCGCTTCCACAGTCCCACCACGCCTTCGGGCAGCCATAGCGTGACCATGACGAACAGCGCACCGAGGAAGAACAGCCAGTATTCCGGGAAGGCGACGGTGAAATAACTCTTGGACAGGTTGACCAGGGCGGCGCCGATCACCGGCCCGATCAGGGTGCCGCGCCCGCCTACTGCCACCCAGATGGCGATTTCGATCGAGTTGGCGGGCGACATCTCGGACGGGTTGATGATGCCGACCTGCGGCACATAGAGGGCACCGGCTATCGCGCACAGCACGGCCGACAGCGTCCAGATGAACAGCTTGTAGTGCAGGGGGTTGTAGCCCATGAACATCACGCGCGACTCGGCGTCGCGGATCGCCGCGAGCACCCGTCCGAACTTCGAGGTGACGAGGTAGCGCCCCAGCAGCAGGGTGAACATCAGCGTCAGTGCCGACAGGCCGAACAGCACCACGCGCATTTCCGGAGACGTAATGTCGAAGCCGAGAATGCGCTTGAAGTCGGTGAAGCCGTTGTTGCCGCCGAATCCGGTCTCGTTGCGGAAGAACAGCAGCATGGCGGCGAATGTCAGCGCCTGGGTGATGATCGAGAAATACACGCCCTTGATGCGCGAGCGGAAGGCGAAGTAGCCGAACAGGTAGGCGACCAGCGCAGGCACGACGAGCACGAGTACCAGCGACCAGATGAAGGAATCGGTACCGAGCCAGAACCAGGGCAACTCCTTCCAGTCGAGAAAGACCATGAAGTCGGGCAGATGCGACTGGTAGGAGCCATCGGTGCCGATTTCTCGCATGAGATACATGCCGAAGGCATAGCCGCCAAGGGCGAAAAA
>JBFHQA010000065.1:0-13838 GCA_041592455.1 Thiobacillus sp.
ATCCTGCTGATGAACCTGTCGGTGCCACTGATCGACGCCTGGACCCAGCCCCGCATCTATGGGGGTGCCACCCGGCGCAGCCAGGAGCCGCCGGCATGAATCCGCTGATCAAGGCGGCCAGCCGCAATGCCCTGCGCACCGGCGTGATCCTGTTCGCGTTCGCGGTCGTCGCCACGGCCTTGCTGACCTCGACCTTCAATCTCACGCATTCCACCATCGAGAAAAGCCAGCAGGCCAGGAAAATGGCCTTGCTGGACCAGGTGCTGCCGCCCACCCTCTACGACAACGATCTGCTCGAGAGCCGGCAAAGCGTGCCGCCCGACGACTTGCTGGGGTCGAGCCAGTCCACGTCGATGTGGATTGCCCGGCGCGGCGCAAGCGTCACCGCGGTCGTCCTCGAGGCCAATGCGCCCGATGGCTACGGCGGCGCCATCCAGATGGTGATCGGCATCGACGTGGAGGGATCGGTGACCGGCGTGCGCGTCACCGGGCACCGAGAAACGCCGGGCCTGGGCGACTATATTGAACGCAGCAAGAGCCCCTGGATCGAACAGTTCGTCGGCAAGTCGCTGATCGCGCCCCAACCCAAGCACTGGAAGGTCGTCAAGGATGGCGGCCAGTTCGATGCGCGGGCCGGCGCCACCATCACGCCGCGCGCCGTGGTCAAGGCGGTCAGGAGCGCGCTCGACTATTTTGCACGCCACCGCGCCGCCATCGTCGCGCCGCGCCCGGACGAGGAGAAGAAAGCATGATGACGATGGACGAGTTCCGCAGCCTGTTTCACAACGGCCTCAGCAAGCAGAACGCCGGCCTGGTCCAGCTGCTGGGCCTGTGCCCCTTGCTGGCGATCAGCAACACCGTGGTCAACGCCCTCTCGCTGGGCCTCGCGACCATGCTGGTGATGGCCTCGGCGAGCGGAGCCGTGTCGGGCCTGCGGCATTTCGTGCCGCATGAAATCCGCATCCCGGTGTTCGTGCTCATCATCGCCGCACTGGTCACCGTCATCGACCTGATGATGAATGCGTTCGTCTACCCGCTCTATCTGGTGCTGGGCATTTTCATCCCGCTGATCACCACCAACTGCATCGTGCTGGCGCGCGCCGACGCGTTTGCATCGAAGAACCATCCGCTGCACAGCGTGGTCGACGCCGTCGCCATGGGACTGGGCCTGACCACCGTGCTGGTCGTGCTCGGCGGCATGCGCGAACTCGCCGGCCAGGGCACCCTGTTCTCGGGCATCGAACTGGTGTTCGGCGAAGAGGCCCGGCAGTTCGTACTGCATGTGCTGCCGAACTACCAGGGCTTCTTGCTGGCGATCCTGCCGCCCGGCGCATTCATCGCGCTGGGCCTGCTGATTGCCGCCCACAACTGGCGCCTGGCGCGCGCCGCGCAGAAAGGCCGTGTGCCCGTGCCGGTCGCGGCATGAAGCCCCCGCTGAAAAAGCGCGTCCCCAAGCCGCGCAATCCCTATGTCGCGGCGGCGATCCAGCGCAAGGCGGGCGAACACGAAAAGTCGCCCGGCGCCAAGCGGCAAGCCGAGAAACAGGCACTCAGAAAGTCGCTCGAATCCCAATAAGCGTCTCGCATTGCGCGCCCCATGAACCCAGCCAAACGCCACGAAATCTTCAGCCGCCTGCGCGCGGCCAATCCCCACCCCACGACCGAACTGGAATACAGCACGCCGTTCGAGCTGCTGGTGGCCGTCGTGCTCTCGGCGCAGTCCACCGACAAGGGCGTCAATCTCGCCACGCGCAAGCTGTTTCCAGTGGCCCGTACGCCCGAGGCCATCCATGCGCTGGGCGAAGCCGGACTCGCCGAATACATCAAGACCATCGGCCTGTACAAGAGCAAGGCCCGGCACCTGATCGCCGCCTGCCGGATGCTGATCGAACGTCATCACAGCGAAGTGCCTGCCGACCGCGTCGCGCTCGAAGCCTTGCCGGGCGTCGGCCGCAAGACTGCCAACGTGATCCTCAACACGGCCTTCGGGCAGCCCACGATGGCGGTCGACACGCATATCTTCCGCGTATCCAACCGGATCGGCCTCGCGCCCGGCAAGACCGTGCTGGAAGTCGAAAAGAAACTGCTCAAGACCATCCCCGCGGAATTTCGCGTCGACGCCCACCACTGGCTGATCCTGCACGGGCGCTATGTGTGCCAGGCCCGCAAGCCCAAGTGCGGGGAATGCATCATCGCCGACCTGTGCGAATACAAGGGCAAGCTGATTGCCGTTCCCGCGGCCGGACCAACAAAAGGACGGCATGTTTAATCCGAGCCGAGGCCAGGTCCGCCAGTTCTTCTTCGACGTCTGGGCGAAGTACCGGGCGGGCCAGCCGCTGGCGGGCGCCGAGGTGCCCGCGCTCGACGCCGTGCTCGCCCATCCCGAGTACCAGTCCCTGCTCGACCAGCCCGAGCGATTCCGGGACCGGGACTATCTGCCCGAATCCGGCGAAACCAATCCCTTTCTGCATCTGTCGATGCACCTGGCCATCGCGGAACAACTGTCGGTCGACCAGCCGCCTGGCATTCGCGCGCGATACCAGCAGCTCATGCAGCGCCTGGGCAGCGAAATGGACGCCCAGCACGAGATCATGGACTGCCTGGGTGAAATGATCTGGCAGGTGCAACGAAACCGGACCGCGTTCGATTCGGCGGCCTACTTGCGCTGTCTCGACCTCAAGCTGGCCGCGGCCTGAGCTTTTCACGGTCACACACGACCCCGCACTTCATTTTGTCCAAAAACTGTCGATAAGCCTGTTGTAGACGTCGACACGAACGGCTCGCACTCGCTTCACGACGGACTTGCGTCCGGTCGCAACGAAGGAGGCCGCCGGCTGGATGCCGTGTGCCTGTTGCGCATGGCCCTGTCGTTACATGCCCACATTACCGAACCACGTTGACGGATGAATGTAGTCGAACACCTGAAAGTCAGCGGCCGCTTGCCCACCCCCAAAGGCGTGGCCCTGGCCGTGCTCGAACTGTCGCGGCGCGAGAATGCGACGCTGGGCGAGGTCGCCCATGTCGTGCAGACCGACCCTGCCCTGTCCGGTCGCCTGATCAAGCTGACCAATACCGCCTCGCGCATTTCCCGGCCCGTCGTTTCGGTGCAGGAAGCCGTCGCGCGCCAGGGCATGGCTTCGGTTCGCCAGCTCGCCCTCGGTTTCTCGCTGATCGACCAGCATCGGGATGGCAAGTGCGAAGCGTTCGACTACGAGGAATACTGGTCGCACTCGCTGTTGATGGCGCTGGCCATGCAGGCCCTGGGCGAGCGCGTACGGATCGCTGCAAGCGACGAGATGTTCGTGTGCGGGCTGCTCGCGCAAGTGGGAAAGCTGGCGCTCGCCACGGCTTACCCGCATGAATTCAACGATGTGCTGAACACCCATCGCGCCGACCCCGGCCAGGCGCTGACCGCGCTTGAACGCCAGCACCTGGAAACCGACCACCTCGAACTGGGCGTGGCCCTGTTGAGCGACTGGGGTATCCCCCGGCCTTTCGTCGAGGCGATCGCCCATTACGAGGATGCAGGCTACCAGCCTGCCCCCGATTCGCGCGCGAGCAGCCTCAAGCTCATGCTGCGTCTGTCGCATTTCCTGGCCGACCTGGGGCTGGCCGAAGCCGACCGGCACCCGGCCATGGCCAAGGAATGGATGGCCCAGGCAACCGAACTGGACATCCCGCTCGAGGCAGCCGGCGCTTTCATCGACGAGGTCATGGCCGCCTGGAAGGACTGGGGCGAGCTGTTGAGCATACGCACCGCAGCCGTGCCGACGATGGCCGAGATGAACCGCAGCCAGGCCGCCTCGGCGGAGGAGAATGCGCCGCTGAGGATCCTGGTGGCGGACGGCAATACGCTGACCCGGCGACGCATCATGACCCTGCTGGCCGAGGAGGGCGGCCACGTCGTCTACCCGGCGGACAACGGGAACGAGGCGCTAACGCTCGCGATGGACGTGCTGCCCCATGTGATCATCGCCCACCACAACCTCAGCAGCCTCAGCGGCCCCGAATTGTGCCAGGCCCTGCGGGAAACCGAAGAAGGCCGCCAGATGCATATCCTGATGATGGCCGACGACCGGGACGACGCGCGCCTGACCCAGGCCCACGAAGCCGGCGCCGACGGCTATACTCCGAGCACCATCGGGGCGAGCGGACTTCGGGCCATGCTGTATGCCGCCCAGCGTCTGGTCAGCCTGCAAAACGACTGGGCCAAGGACCGCGCCCAACTGCGCCAGGTCGCAGCGGAACTGGCGGTGGCCAACCGCCGGCTGGCCAACGCCGCGCTGACAGACCTGCTGACCGGCCTGCCCAATCGCCGTTCGGCCATGGACCAGCTCGACCAGGCCTGGAGCGCCGCCAGCCGCGCCTGCGCGCCGCTTTCGATCATGCTGATCGATGTGGACCACTTCAAGCGCATCAACGACACCTACGGTCACGCGACCGGCGATATCGTGCTGCGCGAAGTGGCAGACATCCTGCGGGCGGCCGCGCGAAGGGAAGACGGCGTCTTCCGCTTCGGCGGCGAAGAATTCCTGGTGATCTGCCCCAATACCAATCTCAAATCCGCGATGCAATCCGCCGAGCGCCTGCGCACAGCGCTCGAAAAAAACCCGATCGTCTTCGGGCAGGCAGGCGAGACGATCACGGCCAGCTTCGGCGTCGCCGCCCGCGAACCCAGCATTTCCAGCATCGACCTGCTGGTCCGGTCGGCCGATCAATCGCTCTATGCCGCCAAGGAGGCCGGTCGCAACCAGGCCACGACCCGGCAGCGCATCGCCTGCTAGGGCCTGAAAAAAAGCTGCCGTGTTTCCAGGGCAGCTTTTTTGCGGGCGTCAGGGCCGCTCAGTATTTCAGGCTGAGCCCTTTCTGCTTCGAGAAATACAAGGCCAGATCCAGCATGTCGGCATCGGTCAGGTTCTGCACCTGGCCCGCCATGATGGGATTCTTGCGCTTGCCTGACTTGTAGTCCTTCAGGGAATGGTAGAGGTAATCGCGATGCTGGCCTGCCAGCGTCGGAAACGAAGGCGAGGCGCTTACGCCGTCCGCGCCATGACATGCTGCGCAGGACGCCGACTTGGCCTTGCCTGCCTCGAAGTTGCCCTTGGCGGAAACCGGCAGGGAGACGCCCAGCGCGACCGCAGCGAGGATGAACAGTATCTTATTCATGGGTGGGGTCCTCGTTTATTTGCTGTTGGACGACGCGTAGTAGGCCGCCAGGTCTTCCATGTCCTGCTCGGACAGGCTGCCGGCAATCCCGACCATGCTCGGATGGCTGCGTTCTCCGCTCTTGTAGGCCTTGAGTGCCGCCACGATGTATTCCGCATGCTGACCACCCAGCTTGGGGACGCTGTACACAGCGGGATAGGCGGTACGCCATCCCGGGATGCCGTGACATCCGGCACACATAGAGGTTTTGAGTTGCCCGGCCTTGGGGTCGCCCGCTGCCTGAACCGGCAGGGCCAACGCCATCAGCACGGACGCGCACAGCGTCATCGTGATGGTTTTCATCTTCCTCGCTCTCTCTGGTTGGATTGTCATATGATCCCCGTCTGACGCAGGGTTCGAAAACCATTATAAAACCCTAAGCTCCCCCGGATAGGCAAGAAACCGCCCATAAATCCTTTTATGGCAAAGGGATATAGTATTATTCGGTAATATTCTTCTGGAGTTCGCGTGATCAATCTACAGGCCTGTCCGCTTTGGCTGTATCGGCTGCTACCTTTCCTGCGCTGGTGGCCCAACGTCAACCAACAGACCTTCAAGAGCGATTCCATCGCTGCGCTCACCGGCGCGATGATCGTGCTGCCGCAGGCCGTCGCCTTCGCGACCATCGCGGGCCTGCCTCCGGAATACGGCTTGTATGCCGCGATGGTGCCGGCCATCGTCGGCGCACTGTGGGGCTCGAGCTGGCACCTGGTCTCCGGTCCCACGACTGCGATCTCGATCGTCGTGTTTGCCGCGATCAGTCCGCTGGCCGAGCCCGGGAGCGCGCAGTTCATCGGCCTGGTGCTCACGCTCACGCTGCTGACCGGCCTGATCCAGCTGGCGATGGGCCTGGCCCGCCTGGGCGCGCTGGTCAATTTCATCTCCCATACGGTCATCATCGGCTTTACCGCAGGCGCGGCCCTGCTCATCGCCTCCAGCCAGATCAAGAACTTCTTCGGGCTGGACATCCCGCGCGGCGCGCATTTCCACGAGGTACTGATGCAGTTCGGCACGCACATCATGGATACCCAGCCATGGGTGCTGGCCGTCGGCGCCGTCACGCTGGTGTCGGGCATCCTGGCCAAGCGCTATCTCAGCCGACTGCCCTACATGATCGTCGCCATGGTGGTGGGAAGCGTCGTGGCCGCCATCCTCAACTACGAATTCGGCGCCGAGCAGACCGGCATCCGCACCGTCGGCGCGCTGGTCGCCTCGTTCCCCCCGCTGTCGCTGCCGGACTTCTCGTTCACGGCCATCAAGGAGACGCTGTTTCCCGCCACCATCATCGCCATCCTGGCCCTGACCGAAGCCGTGGCCATTTCGCGTTCGGTTGCAGCCAAGTCTGACCAGCGCATCGACAGCAACCAGGAATTCATCGGCCAGGGGTTGTCCAACATCGCCGGCAGCTTTTTCTCCGGCTATGCCTCCAGCGGCTCGTTTAACCGCAGCGGCGTCAACTATGCGTCAGGCGCCAAGACCCCGCTGGCGGCCGCGATGTCCGCGGTTTTCCTGCTGCTGATCGTGCTGCTGGTCGCGCCGCTCGCGGCCTACCTGCCCGTTCCGTCGATGGCAGCGATCCTGTTCATCGTGGCGTGGAGCCTGATCGATTTCCACCATATCGGCGACATCATCAAGCGCCACAAACGCGAGCGCATCATTCTCGCCATCACCTTCATCGGCACGCTGGTCGACCTGGAAAAAGGCATTTTCCTCGGCATCCTGGTCTCGCTGCTGTTCTACCTGCAGCGCACCTCGCAACCCTCGATTCGCGAACTGGTGCCGTCGTTCATCAACCGCGACAACCCGCAGCGCAAGCTGGTTCCGGTCGATACCGATGCGCCCGCCTGTCCCCAGATGTCGATCCTGCGCGTCGAAGGCTCGATCTTTTTCGGCGCGGTCGAACACGTCCAGCAGCATTTCCGCCATGTCGACGAATCCGACCCCAACAAGAAACACCTGATGATTGCTGCCCGCGCCATTGGCTTCATCGACCTGGCGGGGGCCGAGCTGTTCGCCAAGGAAGCCGTCAGGCGGCGCAAGATGGGAGGCGGCCTCTACATCGTGGGCGTGCAACCCGACCTCTGCGAAATGCTCAAGCGCAGCGGACAGGTCGATACCGTGGGCGAGGACCAGATCTTCCGGCACAAGGGCGAGGCGATCAAATCGATCTACTCGCGGATGGACAACGACATCTGCGCAAACTGCACCGCACGGGTGTTCCACGAATGCCACCGCAACCTGCCCAACGGCCGGCCCCGAAGCGCCTGATCGAACGCCTCGCCGGGGAGGCTCGCCCCGGTGCAGGCCTTAGCCTGCCAGCATCTCTGCCGCGTGTTGCCGGGTGGTCGCCGTGATCTTGAGGCCGCCCAGCATGCGCGCCAGTTCTTCCACCCGCGCGTCGGAATCGAGCGACTCGATATTCGAAGACACGAAGCCGCCCGCAGCCTGCTTGCTCACCCGCAGGTGAGACGTGCCGCGCGCGGCCACTTGCGGCAGATGGGTGATCACCAGCACCTGCCGGGTTTCCCCCAGCCTGGCCAGCCGCCGCCCCACCGCCTCGGCCACGCTGCCGCCGATGCCGACATCCACCTCGTCGAAGATCAGCGTCGGCACGCCGGCCACGCCGGACAGCGCGGTCTGGATCGCCAGGCTGATGCGCGACAGTTCGCCCCCCGACGCCACCCTGGCCAGCGGACCGGGCGCGAGGCCCGCATGACTCGAGACTAGAAACACCACCTCCTCCAGGCCATGCGCGCGCGGCTCGGCAACAGGCTGCAGCGCGATGTCGAGTTGTCCGCCCGCCAGGGCCAGTTCATGCATCGCCGCACAGACCTGCTTCGACAGGGCAGCCGCAGCCTGGCGGCGTTCGGCGCCCAGCGCTTTTGCCTGTTTCTGGTAGCGCACCCAGGCGGCCTCCTCGCTCGCCTGCAAGGCGGCGACGTCATCGCTCGCGTCGAGTTCGGACAGCCGTGCCTGGAACTGTCCGAGCAGGTCCCCCAGCGCTTCCGGCTGCACGCGATGCTTGCGCGCCAGCCGATGCATGTCGCCCAGCATCCGGTCGAGCCCGGACAGGCGCTCGGGGTCGAGATTCAGATGCTCGGCGTAGCGGCGCAAGGCGTGCACCGCCTCGGACAGGTTGGCGCTGGCCGTGCCCAGCAGCGCGGCGACCTCACCCAGGCTTTCGTCCACTGCCAGCATCGTGTCCAGACGCGCACTCATTTCGCCGAGCCGGCCCGATACGGCCGATTCGCCTTCGTCCAGCCCCTGGATCAAAGCCTGGCTACCTTCGATCAGCGTGGTGACGTGCGCCAGACGCGCATGCTCGACCTGGATCTCGTCCCAGCGCGTCAGGTCGTCACCGAGCGCGCGCAGCTCCTCGACAGCCAGGCTCAGTCCCTCGCGCTCGATCTGCCTGGCCTGGCCATGCGACTCGGCCTCCAGGCGGCGCTGCCGGGCTGCCTGCCAGGCATGCCAGTCTGCACCCACCTGCGCGGCCAGCGCCTGCGCGCCCGCATAGGCATCGAGCACGTCGCGCTGCGCCTGCGGGCGCAGCAGGGCATGATGCGCGTGCTGTCCGTGGATATCGAGGAGATATTCGGCGGCTTCCTTCAGCTGCGCCAGCGGCGCAGCGCTGCCGTTGATGTAGCCGCGCGTGCGGCCGCCGGCTTCGATCACGCGGCGCAGGATCAGCGTGCCCTCGTCGGAGGCGAAACCCGACGCGTCGAGCCACGCCACCAGCTGCGGCAGTTGATCGATGATGAATTCGGCGGCGATCTCGGCGCGCGCCGCGCCGTTTCGCACGACGCCGCCTTCGGCGCGATCGCCCAGCGCGAGCGCCAGCGCGTCGACCAGTATGGATTTTCCGGCCCCGGTTTCGCCGGTCAGCACGGTCAGGCCGGGACCGAAATCGAGCTCGACCGATTCGACCAGCAGGTAGTTGCGGATGGACAGATGCGACAGCATGGGCGAGCGGTCAGGATAGCGTTGACTCAGAGCTTCTTGCCCCAATGCAGCTTCTGCCGCAGGGTGTCGTAGTAGCTGTAGGAATGCGGATGCAAGAGCGTCACCGGCCGGTTGGCCCGCGTGATCCAGACGTGGTCCCCGCTGTAGAGGTCGAAGTGATGCTGCCCGTCGAAGTGGACGCGCGCATCGTCGGCGTAGGTCAGGTGCAACTCGATGCGGGAATGGCTGCTGACGACGATGGGACGGGCCGACAGGGTATGCGGGCAGATCGGCACCAGCGCCACCGCCTCCAGCGTCGGGTGAACGATCGGCCCGCCGGCGGACAGCGCGTAGGCCGTGGTGCCGGTCGGGCTGGTGACCACGAGGCCGTCGGCCCGCTGGCTGTAGACGAATTCGCTGTTGATGGAAATTTCCAGGTCGATCAGGCGGCCCGAGCCGCCCTTGCCGACGACCACGTCGTTGAACGCGGTGGCCTCGAACACGCGCTCGCCGTTGCGCCGGATCTGGCCGTTCAGCAGGATGCGCTCCTCGGCCACGTACTGCCCGCTGAGGATCTCGGCAACCGCCTCGAACATGTCGTCGATGGTGATGTCGGTGAGAAAGCCGAGGTGCCCCTGGTTGATCCCGATCAGCGGAACGCCCTGCGGAGCAAGTTCACGCGCAATCGAGAGCATCGTGCCATCGCCTCCCAGCACCACGACCGCATCGCAGTCTGTTGCCAGATCGACCAGCACGCGGGTGGGGAAATCCGCAATCCCGAGATGCTCGGCAGTCTGGTGCGCAAGCAGCACACCATGCCCACGCCCCCGCAGAAATTCTCCGAGCGCACGCACCGAGGCGCCCATGCCCTGATGATCGTATTTGCCGACCAGGCCGACGGTATGGAAAGGGGTTTGCATGAAAACGGATTATAAGGGGCTCCGGGCCTTGTTTCCGGTTTCGTGGAATCGCTCCGGCATATTTTGATCAGCCGGACCCCCACTCCCCACTCCCCACTCCCCACTCCCCACTCCCCACTCCCCACTCCCCACTCCCTGCTCCCTATATAATTCCCCCATGCTCAATGATCGCGCACGCATCCTGCTGAAGACCCTGGTCGAACGGTATATCGCCGACGGCGAACCCGTCGGATCGCGCACCCTGTCCAAGCTGGCCGGGCTGGACCTGTCGCCGGCCAGCATCCGCAACATCATGGCCGACCTGGAGGAGATGGGCTTCGTTGCCAGCCCTCACACATCGGCCGGTCGCATTCCCACGCCGCGCGGTTACCGTTTCTTTGTCGACACCCTGCTGACCGTTCGGCCGCTGGACAAGGTCGAAGTCAGCCAGCTCCAGAACAGCCTGACGCCCGCAGACCCGCAACGACTGATGACCGCGGCCTCGACCCTGCTGTCCGACCTCAGCCAGTTTGCCGGACTGGTCATGACGCCGCGGCGCAGCCCCGCATTCCGCCAGGTCGAATTCCTCAGCCTGTCCGACAAGCGCATCCTGCTGATCATCGTCACCATGGAAGGCGAAGTGGAGAATCGCGTCATTCTGACCGACAAGCCCTACAGCCCTTCCGCGCTGACCGAAGCCGCCAACTATTTCAACAAGCATTTTGCCGGCCACAGTTTCGACCAGGTCCGCACCAAGCTGCGCGACGAGCTCGGCCGCATGCGCGACGACATCACCCGCCTGATGGCCGCGGCCGTCGACGCCGGCAGCCAGGCGCACGATGCCAGCCAGGAAAACGTCGTGGTGTCGGGCAGCCGCAAGCTGCTCGACGTGGAAGAACTCTCCAGCAACATGGGCAGCTTGCGGCGGCTGTTCGACGCCTTCGAGAAAAAGACCGGTCTGCTGCAGCTGCTCGACCAGTCCCGCGCAGCCGCCGGCGTCCAGATTTTCATCGGCGGCGAGTCCGACCTGCTGCCGCTCGACGAATGCAGCCTCGTCACCGCACCGTACTCGGTCGACGGCCAGGTGGTCGGCACGCTGGGCGTCGTCGGGCCCACCCGCATGGCCTATGAACGGGTGGTGCCGATCGTCGACATCACCGCCAAACTGTTATCGAGCGCACTTTCCCATCACTGATGAGCTATTTCAAAGAACCCGAGTACGCCCACGGCCAGACGGCACGCACCGGCATCCTGCTGGTCAACCTCGGAACGCCCGAGGCTCCGACCGCGCAGGCGTTGCGCCCCTATCTCAAGGAGTTCCTGTCGGATCGCCGCGTGGTGGAGATTCCACGCGCGGTGTGGTGGCTGATCCTCAACGGCATCATTCTCAACACGCGCCCGAAGAAGTCGGCCGAAAAATACGCCTCGATCTGGACGGCCGACGGCTCGCCGCTGAAAGTGCATACCGAGAAGCAGGCCAAGCTGCTCAAGGGCTGGCTGGGCGAGCACGTCGCCTCGCCTTTCATGGTCGAGTACGCCATGCGCTACGGCAGCCCGTCGATTCCCGACACCCTCACGCGCATGAAGACAGCCGGCTGCGACCGCATCCTGGTCCTGCCGGCCTATCCCCAGTACGCTGCCTCGAGCACGGCCACCGCGTTCGACATGGCGTTTGCCTGGCTGCAGAAGTCGCGCAACCAGCCGGCCCTGCGCACGCTCAAGCATTACCACGATCATCCGGCCTATATTCATGCGCTGGCCGCGAACATCCGCGACTACTGGCAAATGCACGGCCGCCCCGACGTGCTGCTGATGAGCTTTCACGGCGTGCCGCGCTACACCCTCGACAAGGGCGACCCGTATCACTGCGAATGCCAGAAAACCGGGCGCCTGCTCGCCGAGGCGCTCGACCTCGGTCCGAGCCAGTTCAGGCTCACCTTCCAGTCGCGCTTTGGCCGGGCCGAGTGGCTGAAGCCCTACACCGACAAGACGCTGGAAGCACTCGGGCGCGAGGGCGTCAAGCGCGTCGACGTGGTGGCGCCCGGCTTTACGGCCGATTGCCTGGAAACCCTCGAAGAACTGGCCATGGAAGGACGCGCCGGCTTCCTCGCTGCGGGCGGCAAGGAATTCCACTACATCCCCGCACTCAACGAGCATCCGAAATGGATCGCCGCGCTCGGCCAGATCGCGCTTGAAAACCTGCACGGCTGGGTCAGCGACACCTGGGACCGCGATGCGGCCCAGGCCGATCAGGCCGCCTCCAAGGCCCGCGCTTTCAAGGCCGGCGCCACCTCCTGAAGCCTGCAGGCTAATGTTCCTTGCACTTGACTGTGGCGTTTGGAACACGCCTTATTCATATATTCGGACCTTTTTTATCTATATTAGGGAACCCTTGTTGACAGTCATTTCGTACTAAACCAGTATCAAAACACGCGGGAAACCGAGAAGCCCGCAGACGCCGCAACTTCGTGACAGTGCAGGACGGGAAACCCAGAAGCCCGTGGCCCCGGTCAGCTTCCGGAACGACATCGTTCCAGTTTTTCATTCAGTCATTGGAGGACTCCATGAGCAAAACAATTACATTGGCTCTGGCCGGCTGCATCGGCCTCGCCCTGCCCCCTCTCGCCTGCGCTGCAGACGCCCACACCCGAACCATCGCCTCCACCTGCATGTCCTGCCACGGACCCGGCGGAAAAAGCCAGGGCACCATTCCCAGCCTGGCCGGAATGGACAAGGACTACTTCGTCAGGCTGATGCAGGGCTACAAGAACGGCACGCGCATCGGCACCATCATGAAGCGGCACGCGTCCGGCTACACCGACGCTGAATTCGAGTCCATGGGCGCGTACTTCGCGAGCCTGAAATAAGAACAATCGAGGAGACACACCATGACTTTCAATCGTCGCGATTTCCTGAAAATCACCGGCGCCGGCGCCGCCTATGCGCTGACCGGGTGCGCCGCACAATCCAAGTCTGCAGCCCCCTCCAAGGCCCGTGCCCACGTCGTCGTGGTCGGAGCCGGTTTTGGCGGCGCCACCTGCGCCAAGTATCTGCGCCTGTGGGGGCCCGACATCGCTGTCACCCTGATCGAGCCAAACGACCACTTCGTGTCCTGTCCGATTTCCAACTGGGTCATCGGCGGCCTGCGCGGCATGAACGACATCACCAAGAAGTACGACAACCTGAGCAAGCGCGGCATCAAGATGGTCAAGGACTATGTCGTGGCCATCGATGCCGACAAGCGCCTGGTCAAGACCCGCGGCGGCGCCAGCATCAACTACGATCGCCTGGTCCTGGCGCCCGGGATCGAGATCCTGACCGACACGGTCAAGGGGTTCAAGGAAGCCGAGGCCAACGGCAAGGTTGTCCATGCCTGGAAGGCGGGGTCGCAAACCGCCCTGCTGCTGAAACAACTGGTGGCCATGCCGGACGGCGGCACGTTCGTGATGTCGGTTCCGGCCTCGCCCTATCGCTGCCCGCCCGGACCCTACGAGCGCGCCTGCCTGGTGGCCAACTACTTCAAGCAGGCCAAACCCAAGTCGAAGATCATCCTGCTCGACGGCAACCCGGATGTCGCGTCCAAGAAAGGGCTGTTCATGGACGCCTGGAACACCCTGTACCCGGGCATGATCGACTATCGCCCCAACAATGCGCCGATCGGCGTCAATGGCGACCAGATGACCGTCATCACCGAGTTCGACCAGGTCAAGGGCGATGTGCTGAACGTGGTGCCGCGGCAGCGCGCGGGCGAATTGTGCGACCTGATCGGCGCACGGAACGACAGCAACAAGGC
>JBFHQA010000066.1:0-13742 GCA_041592455.1 Thiobacillus sp.
GCGGTATCGACGACCTTGCCGGTCTCGTCGACCACCGCGACCTTCACGCCGGTGCGGATGCCGGGGTCGAGCCCCATGGTGGCGCGCGGACCGGCGGGCGCCGCGAGCAGCAGATCCTTGAGGTTGCGCGCGAACACCTTGATCGCCTCGTGCTCGGCGCGGTCGCGCAGCGCCCCCATCAGCTCGAGTTCCAGGTGCATGAAGATCTTGACGCGCCAGGTGAAGCGCACGGTGTCCATCAGCCAGCGGTCGGCAGGACGGTTCTGGTCCTGGATGCCGAAGCGGGCGGCGATGCGCGATTCGCAGGGGTTGTGCGGCGCGCTCCAGGCGGGGCGCTCCTCCTCGCTGTCGAGGCGCAGCCGCACGTCGAGCATGTCCTCGCGCCGGCCGCGGAAGAGCGCGAGTGCACGGTGCGAGGGCACGGTGCCGAGCGGCTCGGAGTAGTCGAAGTAGTCGGCGTATTTTTCCGCCGCGGCTTCCTTGCCTTCGCGCACCTTGGATTCGACGACGCCGTGGTCCAGCACATACTCGCGCAGGGCCTGCAGCAGGCCTGCATCCTCGGCGAAGCGCTCCATCAGGATCTGCCGCGCGCCTTCGAGCGCGGCCTTGGCGTCGGGCACGCCGGGGTTGTCGCCCTGCTCGGTGGTGAAGGGCTCGCGCAGGTAGCTGGCCGCCGCCTCGTCGGGGTTGAGCGTCGGGTCGGCCAGCAGGGCGTCGGCCAGCGGCTCCAGGCCGGCCTCCTGCGCGATCTGCACCTTGGTGCGCCGCTTGGGTTTGTAGGGCAGGTAGAGGTCTTCCAGGTGCGTCTTGTCCTCGGCCAGCGAAACGGCCTGCAGCAGCTCGGGCGTCATCTTGCCCTGCTCGGTGATCGACGCGATGATCGTCGCGCGGCGGTCTTCCAGCTCGCGCAGATAGCGCAGGCGGTCTTCAAGCATGCGCAGTTGCGCATCGTCGAGGCCGCCGGTCGCCTCCTTGCGATAGCGCGCGATGAACGGCACCGTGGCCCCCTCGTCGAGCAGGGCGACGGCGGCGGAAATTTGCACGGGTTTGGCCGCAAGCTCGGCGGCGAGGCGATGTTCGATGGAAGGCAGCATGATCTGTGTAGCGGAAGGACTCGACTTCAGTGTCGCGAAGCCGGTGGGTGAAATGCAGAAAGCGAATTATGCCGTATCGTGAAGAGACAGGGTCTGAATTCGTCGCGATGGCCGGCTCTCGGGCACCTTGCCGGAAGAGCGTTTGCCCGGCCACAATGCGCAGACGATCAAGGTAGATGTGCACGAGCGTTCGCCCACGAGCGCGCATCCTGTCCTGCCAGGACCTGAGCACAGTCGGCTTCGTGGGTATTTCGCTGGTGTCCCGACCTGAATGGAGGCCTATGAGAACATTATCCGTCATGCTGCTGGCGGTTTTCCTGGGAGGCTGTGCAGGCTATCCGGGCACCGCTGCCATCGACGCAACCGATCCGGGGCGGCTGCCCACGGCCCACCGCGAGGTCGAGGTCGCGGGGCTTCGCCCGTGCAACGAGGGGGCCGGGCGCACCCTGAGGATCGATCCGGGCCAGCCCATCAATGTCCTGGTGCATGGCTGCAACGGCTCGACCGGGAAATTCCGCGCCCTGGCCGAAGTGCTGGCGTTTCACGGCCAGCAAACTGCATGCTTCGAATACGATGACCGCGACAGCCTGATGGTGAGTTCCGGCCAGCTGGCCCATGCGGTCGATGTGCTGGCGCAGCATCTGGAGACGCCGCAGGTCACGGTGATCGGCCACAGCATGGGCGGCCTCGTCGCCCGCAAGGCATTGATCGAAGACCACCCGAGTCCGTCACGCAACCCCAAGGCCGACCTGCGCCTGGTGACGGTGTCGGCGCCGTTTTCCGGCATCGAGTCGGCGCGCATGTGCGCGGTGCCGGTGCTGAGGGTTGCCACGCTGGGGCTCAATGATCTCGTCTGCTGGCTGATCAGCGGCGACAACTGGTACGAGATCACCGCGGCTTCCCGTTTCATTCGCGATCCGGGCAAGCTGATCTCCCGGGTCAGCAGCCACCTCAAGGTCGTGACCGACGAGCGCGGCACGTGCCGGCGCCACAATGAAGCCGGTACGTGCATCGAGGACGACTATATCTTCAGCCTGGACGAGCAGCGCTATCCGCCCGTGACCCAGGCGCCGCGCACCGTCGACGTCGAAGTCGCGGCCGGGCACGTCGAGATCGTCGGGGAGTCCGGCGTCACGCCGCACAAGCTGATCGAGGTGTTCCAGCGCGAAGGCATTATCCGCGCCACGCCGCCGGAACGCATGTCAGCGTTCCGGGCGCTGCTGGCGAAACTGTATGCGGCAGGAGACGGCGGCCCGGGGCTGCAGGCGTTCGATTGCCCGGGCTCCGTCCCTGGTGTCAGTTGCCGGTGAGGGCCAGCCGTGCGCGAGGCGGGTTCAATGAAGCAGGCGGGGTGGGTTTGTGGGTTCCGCGAGGGATGAACTGACCGGACGCCCCACCCTGAACCAGCCTGAATGCACCCACGAGCTCGGCGAGTTTCTGTGCCTGCGCCTGCAGGCTCTCGGATGCAGCCGCAGCCTCTTCCACGAGGGCAGCGTTCTGCTGGGTGATTTCGTCCATCTGCCCCACGGCCTGGTTGACCTGCTCGATGCCGGCGCTCTGCTCCTGGCTCGCCGCCGCAATCTCGCTCATGATGTCGGTCACGCGCTTGACCGAGCTGACGATCTCCTTCATGGCGATGCCTGCTTCGTCGACCAGTTTCCCGCCGGTATCGACCTTGCCGACCGAATCCGCGATCAGGGTCTTGATTTCCTTGGCAGCGGTCGCGCTGCGCTGGGCGAGATTCCTGACTTCTGTCGCGACGACCGCAAAGCCGCGGCCCTGCTCGCCGGCACGCGCGGCTTCGACCGCAGCGTTCAGCGCGAGGATGTTGGTCTGGAACGCAATGCCGTCGATGACGCCGATGATGTCGGCAATCTTGCGTGAGCTTTCCTTGATCGAGGCCATGGTGTCGACGACCTGCTCGACCACCTCGCCGCCCTTGACCGCGACGTCGGCCGTGGACACGACCAGCTGGTTGGCCTGGCGGGCGTTCTCGGCGTTCTGCTTGACGGTGCTGGTCAGCTCTTCCATCGAGCTGGCCGTCTCTTCCAGGCTGGAGGCCTGCGACTCGGTGCGGCCTGACAGGTCGGCGTTGCCATGGGCGATTTCGCTGGCACCGGTGTTCACGATTTCCGTGCTTTGCTTGATCTGCCCGACCAGCAGCTTGATGTTGATCTGCAATATCCGCAGGGCCTGCATCATCCTGGCAACTTCGCCTGTGCCGGTGGCGTGGATCCGGCCCGTCAGGTCGCCTGAACTCATCCGGTCGATATCGAGGCGCGTGTGCTCCAGCGGCACGACCACCAGGCGATGGCATGCGATCCCGAATGCCATGGACAGGGGGATGCCAAGCGCGGCGGTGGCCATCAGCCAGGCGGTCAGGTTCTGGTTGGCTTCGGTCGTCAACAGCCATCCCATGAGCATGATCGCTCCAAACAGGACGACCATCGTCATGACGGCTGTTGCCAGGATGGACTTCAGGGACAGGCCGACCAGCCTGTCGAGGCAGCAACGCTGCAGCCAGGAGGGCTGGATGGCATTGCCTTCCTTGATCCTGAGCGATGTGTCGCCGGCCTTGATGGCGCGATAGGCCTTTTCTGCGGCCTGTACCTGTTCGCGGCTAGGCTTGGTCCGGATGGAGGTGTAGCCTACGATTTGCCCATTCTCGAAGAGGGGGGCGGCGTTGGCCTCGACCCAGTAGTGGTTGCCGTTCTTGCAGCGGTTCTTCACCAGGCCTGTCCAGGCCTTGCCGCTGCGGAGGGTGCGCCACAAGTCGGCAAAGGCCTCGACCGGCATGTCGGGGTGGCGCACGATGTTCTGCGGCGCCCCCATCAACTCCTCCTCGCTGAAACCGCTGATGTTGACGAAGTCCTGGTTGACGTAGGTGATGTTGCCATGCAGGTCGGTCTTCGACACCACGGTTTCGGTGTCTTTCAGGACGTATTCAATATTGGTGACCGGCAAATTGGAACGCATGGATGGTTTCTCCCTGAAAGTTGTTGCTTGTTCATGGTTCGGAGGGGAGAAACGGGGTCTGGGGAACTCCATGTTTCCGAATAGTTGGATGGTATAACAATACTACCAGCATGGGTGCAAACTGGTTTTTGGTTCCTGGAAATGTTCCTGCAGACCGCTTGTAAATGTCGTTGCGCTAAGGCGAGCGCCGGGAATGGAACGGTCAATCGACAGACGCTTAACAAGTGGGGGCAGGGCTGGCAGCGATTCCAGGCTTATTTGTCCGGATGCCTGGGAAATCCACCAGAAAAGCGACGAATAGGCCTATCAAGCCGATATCGGTTGAGGCAGGAAGGGACTTCGGCCTAGCGGGATGGGGTGCCCGATGCCGGGTTGCTGGAAGCTGGCGCCCTGCGCGGGACCAGGTTGTCGTCGAGCAAGCGCTCGATGCGGGCGAAGACTTCGTAGCGGGAGAACGGTTTCTTCATGAAGTCGTCGGCGCCGATGCGGCTGCCGAAGAACAGTTCGGTCGCCTGCTCGTTGCCGCTGATCATGATCACGGGGATGTGGGCTGTTGAATCATCCTTGCGCAGCGTCCGCAAGGCGGAAAAGCCATTGGCGCCCGGCAGGATGATGTCGAGGAAGATCAGGTCGGGCGCTTCCTGTCGTGCCAGGGCGATGCCTGCTTCGGCATCCGAGGCCTCGAAGGTGATGAAACCGGCCGAACGCAGGATTTTCTTGAGGGCGAAGACGATGGTGGGGGAGTCGTCAACGATCAGCACGCGCGTGTCGTCGCGCGCGTTGATGCGCTTGTTGCGCCGCCGCTCGCCTCCTGCAGGCATGTCCGTATGTCCTGCTGTGGCCGGTTCTGTTGATGCGGCCTCACCTAGGGTGCGGCCCCGGCCGAAAGTCGATCGAAGCCTGTCCAGAATCCCCACGATCATTCCCCCTGTTCAATGCCGGCTAGCTTACCTTTTGCCAGGCCGGATGCATACAGGACACAGGATCGCTGCGATAGCCTGGCACAGCAGGCGGCGAACACGTCTGGCGGCGAGGACACGCCTACGGTTCCCGGTGCGGGCTCAAGCGCCGGCGGTTGAGGTCGAGGATGGTGGAGCAGCGCTCGAACAATCCCAGCTGGATGTCGGGCGTGAGGCCGGCGCGCGGGTCAGACCCCTGCGTGGTCAGGATCACCGCGCAGTTCGCCATGCTGGTGCGGCCGAGCAAGTCGGCTGCGAATTCCTTGCAGTAGAGGTGATAGTTTTCAAGCACCATCAGCAGGGGGTGCTCGAAATTGCTTTCCTCGATCCAGTCGACGATGCCGGGCAGCCTGCGGCGTATCTCGTCCACGCTGCTCGGCGCATGATTCGAGTTGAACTGCAGGATGGAAACTGCCTTGCGGCTGACCTTCAGCTTGCCGTTTCGCTCGACGGCGACATTCAGGGCATGAAAGCGGGTGGGCCCGAAGGCTTCGCGTGTCTTGTCGCGCAGGTTCGTGGTGAGCGAGGAGGACAGGCCCTCGGTGACATAGACCACGCCAAACCCTGCCAGGATGGCCTCGCAGGCCAGGTTGGCAATGGCCTGGTTGCGTCCGCCAAAGTTTTCACCACGGATCAGGATGTTGCCCATCAAGCCGAGCTGGGTCAGCAGCACTTCGGGGACCGGCGAACTGGCGTCGAAGCGGAGCCTGAATTCCGGCTGGGTCGATGCGGGTTTTCTTTTCGAGATGAGTTGGGTGATCGTGACCACGGCAGACGATTCGGATGTTTGTTGTTTGTACCGGAGGGCATGCCGTCCGATTCTGTATCCCTGAACCTGCCATGATAACAGCGAGCCCCGGCCTGCCGCGACCGCTCGTGGCGGCAGGCTCAGTCTTCGTGCACTTCCAGTTCGAAGCCTGCTCCGGCATCCTGGCCAAGCGTTTCAACGAGATAGGGCATGACGTTCTCGAGTGTCCTGTTCAGGGTCCAGGGCGGATTGATCACGAACATGCCGCTGCCGTGCATGCCGTAGCCGTCCGGAGACGGGGTGTGGACGGTGAGGGTGACGTGCAGCCAGTTCCGGACGGGCAGGCGCTTGAGCTTGTCGGGCAATTGCCGGGCTTCCGGTCGGTCGAGCTGCGGATACCAGACGGCATAGGTGCCGGTGGCGAAGCGCGCCAGGCCTTCCTGCAATGCGCTGATGACATTCGAGTAGTCGTCGCGGGTTTCGTATGGCGGGTCGACCAGCACCAGGGCGCGTCGCGGCGGCGGCGGCAGCAGGGCCTTGAGGGCGTCGAATCCGTTGCCGGTCGTGATGCTGACGCGCCGGCCCTGGTCACTGAAGTTCTCCCGCAGGATGGCGCTGTCGCTGCCGTGCAGTTCGAACAGCCGCAGCCGGTCCTGCTCCCGCAGGGTCTGCAGGGCGAGCCAGGGCGAACCGGGGTAATAGCGCAGGGAGTCGGCCGACGGGCTGGCATCCGGGTTGCAGGCGCGCACCAGGTCGACGTAGTCGGACAGTTCAGCAGGCAGGTCCTGTCGCGCCCACAGCCTGCCGATGCCGCTTTCATATTCCTTCAGCTTGGTGGCATAGCCGGTATCGAGTTCGTAGAGGCCTGCGCCGGCGTGGGTGTCGATGATCCAGTAGGGCTTGTCCTTCTGCCCGAGGTAACGGCTGATCTGGACGAGCAGGAAGTGTTTCAGCACGTCGGCGTGATTGCCGGCGTGAAAGGCGTGGCGATAACTCAGCATGTTGAAGACCTGGGTCGATGACGACCGGAGTGTTGCATATTCCGCCGCATTCGCGGAATGCAATCGGCGAAGCCGGTTGTTCAGACGACAGCAGGCTCGGCGGTTTCCTGCTGCGCGTGGGAGGTCAGTTCCTCGGCCCAGGCGAGGGACTGCAATTGCGCCAGGTTGATTTCCTCGGGGGTGGTGCCGATTTCGCCGGCATAGCGTTCGATCAGGCTGAAATCGCCTTGCTCGGACGCTTCGACGAGCCTGAGGAAGGGCGAGTAGGGCCCTTCCCGGCTGACAAGGGCCTGCACGATGGGGGCTGGCATGGGCAGTCGTTCGAGCAGCTGGGCGAGAGGGATGCACAACAAGGGCTCGGCGAGCGAGAACAGGCCTGTCATGAACAGCTCATCCTGGGCTTCCCGGTTGAGCCGGTCTTTACCGAGCAGTTCGCACAGGCGCCCGCGCGTGACGGCGGTTCGCGCCACCAGGGCGTTGGTAGGCGACGGATTGGCCGTGACCAGCAACAGGGCGAGCCAGCGATACAGCGTGGTCATGCCGACCTGGGTCAGGGCCTGGCGCACGGTGTGCACCTGCTGCCGCAGGCCCGCTGCGGCCGAGTTGACGTAGCGCAGCAGGCGCAGGGTCAGGGCGGCGTTTCGCCGCAGCGGCTCCTCGATCTCGACCAGGTCTTCGCAGGTCCGGACCTTGTTCATCAGGTCCAGCACCGATGCGTGGCCAGGCTGGATCGACTTGTTGGAGAGGTTCTCCGGACGGGCGAAGTAATAGCCCTGGAAATACTGGATGCCGCAGTCGCGACACAGCTCGAACATGCTGCGGGTCTCGACCTTCTCGGCGATGAACTGGCCGCTGAAGGTCTGCCGGATGTGCGCGATGATTTCCACGGTTTTTTCGGGGTGCTGCTCGAGCACGTCGAGCTTGACGAAGTCGACCATGGGCAGCAGCGGCCGATATTCATCCAGGGCGACGAAGTCATCCAGGGCAAAGCGGTAGCCGAGTTGTCGCAGTTCATGGATGCGCGCGATCAGGACCGGGGTGACGGGAACGGTCTCGAGAATTTCGTAGACGACATGATGCGGCGGCAGCAGGCTGACAAAGTCGCTCATCAGGGTGGCTTCGTCCAGGTTGATGAAGGCGAGCTTGCCCTGCAGCAGCCAGTCAGGTCCCAGGCAGAGCGTGTTGCTGATGACCTCGACGCCTGCCTGCAACTGGCTGGAGATCTGGGCGGAGACCGAGGCGAATGATCGCCGGAACAGCAGTTCGTAGGCGAACAGGCGATGTTCGGCATCGACAATGGGCTGGCGGGCGAGATAGGTTTCCTGGGCCATTCAGCGTTCCTCCGGATCCTGCATTATGGTTTTATGACACGGAGCATATCAGGTCATGCCCGTCGGTGCCGACAACGACGTGGCCTGGCCGGGAGCCGGCAGATCGTCGTCTTTAGAGGACGGGATCGGCGGGGCCGGCCCGGGGCGGCTTTTTCAGTTGCCAGCGTGCCAGCAGGAACGCGGGACCGAACACCAGCACCAGAAATACCGCGGCCCCCGGCGCGCGTCCCAGGGCGTCCAGCCAGCCAAGGCTGCCCAGCCCCAGGACCAGCAGGGTGTACATCACGACGGTCCCCGCCGAGAACAGGATGATAAAAACCATGTAGGCGGCTGGAAAAGGCGCGCGGGGATGCTTGTTGCGCCTGACGTATGGAATGGCCAGCAGCATCAGCGCGCCCCACAGGAAGAAACCCAGGAATGCATACGTCATCATGCGTTCCCTGCCTGGGGCCGACGGGATGGAAGCGGTGGGTCTTTCCACACGGGAACCGGGACGGGCGAGGCCACAATGCGCATCCGCTCAGGTGAGTTTCCGGATGTGCTTGTGGATGGACCGGATGACCTGGTCGGACAGCGAGGCCTGCTCCTGCTGGGCGGCGAGCCCGATCAAGACGCTGCCGACCGGCTTCGCCCCGAGGGTTTTTGCCGTCAGCCTGAGTTGCTTGAGCGTCGAGAAGAATAGCCGGCTCATCCAGCCGGGAGCCGCGCTGGAGGTGATCAGCACGGCCTTCTTGGTCGTGTGGGCCTTGCGCAGCCGGGGCGCCGGCGCGCCCCAGGGCCAGTAGGCGTAGACGGCCAGCCTTTCGATAAATCGCTTGAATACTGCCGTGACGCTCGAAAAATTGGTGGGCGAGGCGAGGATGAGGGCGTCGGCGGCTTCGATCTTGTCGACCAGTGCCTGCATGCCGTCGTGCTGGACGCATTGGCCCGGCGTCTCGCCTGGCGCCCTGGTGCATTCGCGGCAGTTCAGGCAGAACGCGATGGGGTAATCGCGCAGGTGAATGACTTCGACCAGCGCGCCGCCATCGCGGGCGGCCTGCGCCGCTGCCTCGACAGCCTGGTCCATATGGCCGCCGGGTCGATAAGAACCGTTGATGGCCAACAATCGCTTCATTTCCCATGCCCCCTGTCGAACCCGTCTTCCATGGCTGTCAATATAGCCCAGGGCAGGACGTCCGGCATGGGGCGCGGCGCGTCGGGACGGGACTTGGGCGCCTGTTCCAGCGGGGGGTCCCATTTTTCAGGGATTTTCTATACTGGATTTTGCATCCGGACAGGGGGGCAGGAAATGATCCAGGTCGTCGTGCTGCTGTTGCTGCTTTGGGTCGTGGTGATGTGGTGGCGGGGCCGCCAGCGCAAGCGTGCCGTTTCGACAGCGGACAGGCTCCCGGTTTCGCCTTATCACTGCGTCGAGGTGCGCGCCGGGATGGCCGCCTGCGACCCGGTGCTGAAGCTGGGCGGCACGCGCTTCCTGTCGGCCGAGGCGCCCGTCCTGCCTGTCCAGGGCTGTACTTCGGCGCGGTGCGCATGCAGCTATGTCCATCACGACGACCGGCGTGAAACCATGCGCCGGAATCCCTACGGCCATTGGTCCAACATGCCGCTGGGCGAGGGCGGTGAACGCCGTTCCAGACGCGACCGGCGTCGTTCCCGCGAACAGCCGTTGCGCCCCTCGATGGCGCGCTGATCGCGTTTCCGATTGTTCCGCGTCAGTCCCTCGCCTCGGACTAGCCGGAAAACAGTTGCCGTTCTTCATCAACGTTCACAAGGACAGATCATGAAAACCGTTTCCATTGCCGTGGCGGGTCTTGTTTTCGTTTCCACCTGGGCACAGGCGGCCGAGACGCTCGATGCGGAGGCAGTCAGGAAGCTGATCGTCGGCAATACGGCCCACGCGCTCAGGGCCGACGGCAGCACCCTGAAGAACTATTTTTCACCGGACGGGAAGCTGGTCCGCCAGGAGAACGGCGAGATCAAGGAAGGCACCTGGAGCATCCGGGAGGATGGGACGCAATGCGTGGAAGGCCTGCCGGGCGGCTGCGCCAGGATCGTGCGCAATGACGACGGCACCTACGATCGGCTGCGGCCGAACGGAAACGTTGCGCTCAAGTGGACCACATTCGTCAACGGCAAGGATTTCTAGGCGGATGGCACGTGCGTCCAGTCAACCAAAGCCTTGACCGGCCCAACGCTGAAAACAGGAGAACCGCATGCCCGCACTGCCCGCATCCGAAGCCCCTCATTCCCCGGAAGACATGCCCTTCGTGGCGCCTTGCCGGGCGCTGGATGCCGTTGCCCCGCTCAGGTGGCTGAAGCTTGCCTGGTCGGACATGAAGCGGGCACCCCGTCTGAGCCTGACGTATGGTGCCGTTCTGATGGCGATCAGTGCCCTGATCGCGGGGCTGTCGTGGCGATACGGCATGGCTGCGCTCTATTTCGGGCTGGCGAGCGGCTTTGTGTTCATCGGCCCGGTTCTCGCCGTTGGACTGTATTCGATCAGCCGGCAACTGGAACAAGGCCGGCAACCCATCATGGGGTATTGCCTGCGGGAGGGCTGGCATCACATCCGCGAACTGCTGGTGCTGGGCATCGTGCTGCTGGTGGTCATGCTGGTGTGGGCCCGGGCAGCGGCCACGGTGCATGTGTTCTTTCCGGTCGAGTCCGATCCCGGCCTCGAACAGATGCTGCCTTTCCTCGGCATCGGCAGCGTGGTGGGCGCCGTGTTTGCGGTGATCGTGTTTGCGGCCAGCGCCTTTTCGCTGCCGATGATCCTCGACCGCAGGGTGGATGCCGTGACCGCCGTGGTCACCAGCGTCAACGCGGTGCTGCGCAACAAGAAGCCCATGCTGCTCTGGGCAGCCCTGATCGTCCTGTCGGTCGTGCTGGGCTTCGCCACGGCTTTCGTCGCACTCGCCGTGCTGCTGCCGCTGATCGGACATGCCACCTGGCATGCCTACCAGGACACCATCGACGCTTCGGGTTGGCCCGTCAATGCGGAACCATGAGCCTGCCCGGCCTGCCACGCGTCGCTGCAGCGCGCGGGTGCAGATGAATCACGGCAGGGCGCGGGATGCCCTATGACGAAGGCCTGGCCGAGCGGTTGCGTGAAGTGCTGGCGGATCGCCCCGGCATCATCGAGAAGCCCATGTTTGGCGGCCTGGCCTTGATGCATCGCGGCCACATGCTGGTCGGCATTATCGGTGAGTCGCTGATGGCGCGGGTCGGCCCGGATGCCTACGCGGATTGCCTGGAGAAGCCGTTTGTCCGGCCAATGGATTTCACCGGCAAGCCATTGAAGGGGTTCGTGTTTGTCGATCCGCCCGGGTTCGAGTCGGATGCGGATCTGGAACAGTGGGTGGCGCGAGGCCTGGCATGCAACGCGACCCTTCCAATGAAGTAGCGGCCGGTTCGGAGGCAGGGGAATGCTTGAATGCCGTGTCCGGGCATGTCCGGCAGGTCATCACAAAGGAGTCATCATGAAGCGACGTCGTTTTCTGCACCTGGCAGCAGGGATTCCCATGCTGCCAGCCGTATCCGGGGCATTGGCAGCCGGCGAGCCCGACGAATCGGACTGGCGTACGTTCGAGTTGACCTATGAAGTGGACGTCAGCGGCCACAAGGGGCCTGGAAGGATATGGCTTCCGTTGCCGCAGCACGGGGAGGGCTACCAGCGGGTGCTGTCCGTCGACTGGCAAGGCGAGGCCCGTGCCGCGTTGCATTGGGACGAGGTCTACCAGGCGCCGATCTTCAGTGCCGCCTGGGGCGATGCCGATGCCAGCCGCCGGGTCGTCGTGACCTCCCGGGTCGCGACCCGGGACCGCAGCATGCCGGTTGCCTCGATCCGGTTGCGCAACATGGACGCGGCCTCGCTGCATCTGCGCCCGACACCGAGCATGCCTGTGGACGGCATCGTGGCGGAAAAAGCCCGCCAGATCGTGACGGGGGTCGAGTCGCCAGACGACCGGGCGCGCGCGATTTATGAATGGGTGGTGGACAATACTTTTCGCAATCCCAAGACCCGCGGATGCGGCATGGGAAACATCAAGTTCATGCTGGAAACCGGCGATCTCGGCGGCAAGTGTGCCGATATCAATTCCCTGTTCGTGGGGCTGGCGCGCGCCGCAGGGATCCCGGCGCGCGAATGCTACGGGGTGCGCGTGGCCGAATCGGCATGGTTCAATACGCTCGGCAAGAGCGGGGATGTGTCGAAGGCCCAGCACTGCCGGGCGGAATATTTTTCGCCCCGTCATGGCTGGGTGGCGGTCGATCCGGCCGATGTGCGCAAGGTGGTCCTGGAAGAAAAGCTGCCGCTGGACGATCCGAGGGTCGTTGCGCTCAGGCAGCGCCTGTTCGGCTTTTGGGAAATGAACTGGGTGGGATTCAATTACGCGCGAGATTTTTCGCTGCCGGGGCAGGGCGGGGCGATCACGCCCTATTTGATGTATCCCTATGCCGAATTTGGCGATGTCCGGGTGGATGGCCGTGACCCGGGCGACTTCGATTTCAGACTGCACAGCCGTGCGCTGGCCTGACGCGGGCCCTGCTTCCCATGGAGCGGGCACGTTGACGTCCATGCGTGCCTCGCGTGGTCGGATTGACCTTTGTTTACAACCCCATCAGCGATTTCGTATCAGAATAGGCCGAGGTGTCCTGACGCGGGACACCCCTCAAGCGACCAGGAAACGAACATGACAGAACGGATAGCTGAACGATGCGGGACGGTGGCAGTTGCGCTGTGCGCGGCTGCGATGCTGGCCGCCCCGGCGCACGCAAGCGACTGGGGCCTCAACCTGTACGGCCTTTCCTACCATTGGGACCGCGACCTGGCGAGGCAGAATGACCTCGACAACGAATTCAACCCGGGCCTGGGCGTGCGCTACCGGATGGGGTCGTGGCTCAAGGCCGACGCCATCGTCGATGCGGGCGCCTATCACGACTCGGGCAGGAATACCGCGGTGTATGCAGCTGCCGGTCTGCTGTGGCCGCTGGACGAGGACAAGCGCTTCAGGCTCGGTGCGGCGCTGACGGCCTTCCACAGCGACACCTACAACCGGGGCGATCCGTTCATTGCGCCGGTGCCGCTGTTCGCGGTCACCCTGGGCGGAGTCACGCTGAACCTGACGCATTTTCCCAAGATCAGGAATTTCAACGAGATTCACGCCACGGCGATGTTTCTGACGATTCCCCTGCGCTGACAGGCCCGGCCCCGGCTACTGGCCTTCCCGGGTCTTCCACATGGCGAGCACCGCCCCGGTGGGGTCCATGATCACGCTCAGCCACCCGTAGTCACCAATCTGCATCACGTCCTGCAGCACCGTGGCGCCGAGCTCGCGCGCCTTGCGGGTGGACGCCTCGATGTCGTCCACGCCCACATAGGCGAGCCAGTGCGATGGCACTTTGGGATCGTCATTCAGGAATATGCCGCCACCGGTGCCTTCGCCGACGTTGATCATCGTGTAGGGCATGCCGCCGGGTGCGGGCATGTCCTCCAGTTTCCAGTCGAACAAACTCGTGTAGAAATCCTTCGCCTTGTCGATGTCCTTGGTCTGCAATTCGATATGTACGAATGGGTTGCCCATGATGTACCTCCACGGTTGGGGACTTTTGTTTATAGGCCATGGTCGTCGAGGGCC
>JBFHQA010000067.1:0-13692 GCA_041592455.1 Thiobacillus sp.
AAGGGCATGTGCCTGATGTACCACGCTCAGGAAAAGATCATCAACGTGCCTGGGGCGGAGACCAGCGGATTCCGCGGCGGTATCCACAACTCGGTGACGCGCACCATCACCAAGCCCACGCACATGATCGGCGGCTATGCGCAGCAGGCCTACGGCTTCAACTACTACGGCACGGTGGGTTCGAACCGCGACGAGTACGTGATCGTTCGCAAGATGAAGAACGTGGACTGGATGGAAGGCCCGCTGGTCGAGCGCTGAGCGAGTTTTGAGGGCGGTGTCTCCCGCCGTCCTCGCCCGCACCCCTCTCTCCGGTGCGGGATTTTTATAACGAATGGAGGCATGGGCCTCCGTCAGGCAAGGAGTTAAACATGAAAGTGCGTGCTCAAATTGCGATGGTGCTGAACCTCGACAAATGCATCGGCTGCCACACCTGCTCGATCACCTGCAAGAACGTCTGGACCTCGCGCGAAGGCATGGAATACGTCTGGTTCAACAACGTCGAGTCGAAGCCCGGAATCGGCTATCCCAAGCAGTGGGAAAACCAGGACGTCTGGAACGGCGGCTGGAAGCTCAAGGGCGACGGCAAGCTCGAACCGCGCCAGGGCAGCAAGCTCAAGATCCTCGCCAACATCTTCGGCAACCCCAACCTGCCCGAGATCGACGACTACTACGAGCCCTTCACCTACGATTACCAGCACCTGCAGAAGGCACCGCTGTCGGAAACGCCGCCCACCGCACGACCGGTCTCGGCGATCACCGGCGAGAAGATGGACAAGATCCACTGGGGCCCCAACTGGGAAGACGATCTCGGCGGAGAATTCTCCTCGCGCGGCCGAGACAAGAACTTCGACAACGTGCAGAAGGAAATGCACGCCACCTTCGAAAACACCTTCCTCGCCTATCTTCCGCGCCTGTGCGAGCACTGCCTCAACCCGACCTGCGTGGCTTCCTGCCCCTCGGGATCGATCTACAAGCGCGAGGAAGACGGCATCGTGCTGGTCGACCAGGACAAGTGTCGTGGCTGGCGCATGTGCATCTCGGGCTGCCCGTACAAGAAGATCTACTACAACTGGAAGTCGGGCAAGGCCGAGAAGTGCATCTTCTGCTACCCGCGCATCGAGGCCGGCCAGCCGACCGTGTGCTCGGAGTCCTGCGTCGGCCGCATCCGCTATCTAGGCGTGATCCTGTACGACGCCGACCGCATCGAGGAAGCGGCCAGCGTCACCGACCCGAAGGAACTCTACGAAGCGCAGCTCAAGATCTTCCTCGACCCGAGCGACCCCGAAGTCCTGGCCGCCGCCCGCGCCGAGGGCATCCCCGAGGCCTGGCTCGACGCCGCGGTGAAGTCGCCGGTCTACAAGATGGCCATCGACTGGAAGATCGCTTTTCCGCTGCATCCGGAGTACCGCACGCTGCCAATGGTCTGGTATGTGCCACCGCTGTCGCCGATCCAGGCCGCAGCCGAGTCGGGAAAAATGGGCATGAACGGCATCATCCCCGATACGAAATCGCTGCGGATTCCGATCACCTACCTCGCCAACCTGCTCACCGGAGGCAAGGAAAAGCCGGTCGTCACCGCCCTCGATCGTCTGCTGGCCATGCGTGCCTACATGCGCGGCAAGTCGGTGGACGGGGTTCCCAACACCGCTGCGCTCGACCAGGTCGGTCTGACCTCAGCCCAGGCCGACGAGATGTACCGTTACCTGGCCATCGCCAACTACGAAGATCGCTTCGTCGTCCCGAGCACGCACCGCGAAGAGTCGATCAACACCTTCGAGGAAAAGTCGAGCTGCGGCTTCAGCTTCGGCAACGGCTGCTCGGATGGCGTCTCGCCCAAGACCACCCTGTTCGGCAACCGCAAGAATGCCGTCCCGGTCGACCTGTCGCAACTGCACGCCCGGAAGAAAACCGGGTAACGATCATGGCACCTACCTGCCTGTACTTGATCGCTTCCCTCACCCCAACCCTCTCCCGGGGGGAGAGGGGGCAAGCGCGAAGCCCAAACCGTTTAACGAGGCCCTCACGATGAAAACATTCAAAGTCCTGTCCCTGATGCTGTGCTACCCGGAGTCCGACTGGCTCGCGGCATTGCCTGAACTGGAAGCAGCACTCAAAACCGAATCCGGCCTCAACGGCGAGGCCGCCGACAAGCTGGCGCCGCTGTTTGCCCAGCTGCGCGAGTCCAGTCTGATCGCGCTGCAGGAAAACTACGTCGCCACCTTCGACCGCAATCCCTCGCATTCGCTGCACCTGTTCGAGCATATCCACGGCGAATCGCGCGACCGCGGATCCGCCATGATCGACCTGCTGGAGGAATACTGGAAACGCGATTTCGACGCCAGTTCGGCGGAACTGCCGGACTACGTGCCGCTGTTCCTGGAATTCCTGTCGCTACTGCCGGACGACGAGGCCCTGGCGCTGCTCGGCGACGCCGTGCACGTGCTGGCCACCATCGGTCGCAAGCTCAGTGCCAACGGCAGCCCCTATGCCGCCGCCTTCCAGGTGCTGGAGGCGATGTCGCCGGTCGTGGCGCAGGAACTGGCCGAGCCGCCGGTACGCGACATGGACGAAGCCATGGAAATGTTCGGTCCTGCGACAGACGGTGTCGAGCCGCTGTTGAAGCCAGGCCCGCAGGTCTCGGTGGTGCAGATGCCGGTATCCCGCCGGCAGGCAGCCGCCGCGGCCTCGCATTGAATATCGCGCATTGAATCAGGAGGGTCTGAAAATGTCTTACTCGCAATATTTCCTGTTTGGGATCTACCCCTACATCGCGCTGTCCGTTTTTTTCCTCGGCAGCCTGATCCGCTTCGACCGCGAGCAGTACACGTGGAAGAGCGACTCGTCGCAAATGCTGCGGCGAGGCCAGTTGCGGCTTGGCAGCAACCTGTTTCACATCGGGGTGCTGTTCCTGTTTTTCGGCCACTTCTTCGGCATGCTGACGCCGCATTTCATCTATGAGCCCTTCATCAGCACCAGCGCCAAGCAGTTGCTCGCGATGGTGTCGGGCGGAACCGCCGGCGTGCTGGCGTTCATCGGCCTCTCCCTGCTGCTGCACCGCCGCCTGACCGAGCCGCGTATCCGTGCGACCTCCAAGACCAGCGACATCATGATCCTGCTGCTGTTGTGGCTGCAGCTGCTGCTCGGACTCGCCACCATTCCGCTCTCGGCCCAGCATCTGGACGGCAGCATGATGGTCCGGCTGGCCGAATGGGGGCAGCGCATCGTCACCTTCCAGGGCGGCGCGGTCGAGTTGCTCGAGGGTGCCGGCTGGATATTCAAGATGCACCTGTTCCTCGGCATGACGATTTTCCTTGTCTTCCCGTTCACGCGCCTGGTGCATGTATGGAGCGGATTTGCCGCCACGACCTACCTGGTTCGCGCCTGGCAACTGGTCCGTCCGAGAGGCTGAGGCCGGCTGCCCACACAGGCGTGATTCGACTTGACTCTGCAAGGAGACTGACATGACGCATGTTGTCGTTCTGGGTGCCGGCATCGCAGGGGTGACTGCCGCTTACGCACTCAAATCCAGACTGGGGCCCCGCGACGAAGTGACCGTGGTGTCGGACAAGCCCTACTTTCATTTCGTACCATCCAACCCCTGGATCGCCATGGGGTGGCGCGAGCGCTCCGATATCGCCTTTCCGATCGGTCCCTACCTCGATGCGCGCGGGATCAAGTTCGTCCAGAGCGGCGTCAGGAAAATCCAGCCTGACGTCATCCAGGTCGATCTCGAGAATGGCGATGTGCTGTTCTACGATTACCTGGTGATCGCCACCGGGGCGGCCGGCGCGTCGGACGACATTCCGGGACTCGCCGAGCATACCCATTCGGTCATCCACATCGACCAGGCCGAGCGTGCCCTCGCAGCCTACCGTGAGTTCGTTCGACACCCGGGCCCCATCGTGATTGGCGCGGCACAGGGATCGAGCGTGCTTGGGCCGATTTATGAATACGCCTTCCTCGTCGATGCCGACCTCAAGCGTCGCAACATCCGCAATCGCGTGCCCATCACCCTCGTGACTCCCGAACCCTATCCCGGCCATCTCGGCCTGGGGGGCGAGGGTGCCAGCCGTGGCGCAGTCACGGCGGCCCTGGTCGACACCCGGATCAGCGTCATCTGCAATGCGCGCACGACCCGGGTAGACAAGGACACGATACAGGTGGTCGAACTCGATGCCACCGGCAAGGAAAAGCAGACCCATGCCCTGCCCTATGGCTACTCGGTCTACTGGCCAGCCTTCGGAGGCGTTCCGGGCGTGAAAAATGCCACCGGCCTGGTCAACGCGCGCGGCCTGGTGGTCGTGGACGAATACCTGCGCAATCCCGATTATCCCAATGTATTTGCCATCGGTGCCTGCGTCGCCCAACCTGTCGTCGCGCACACTCCGGTGCCGATGGGGCCGCCCGACTCGGTCTACTCGATCACCAGGGCCGGCGAAATCGTGGTGCAGAACATCATGGCGCTGCTTGAAGAAACCCCCCTGGCAAGCTATGTCCCGGTGCATGCCAAGTGGCTGTCCGACATGGGCCATACCGGCGCGGCCTACCTCTCGGAACCACAGGTTCCCCTGCGCGACATCAACTGGATGCGCCAGGGGCGCTGGGTGCATCAGGCCAAGGTCGACTTCGAGAAATATTTCGTCAACAAGGTACGCACCCAGCAGGCCGACATGGGGGCTGCGGCGGGCTCCGGCATTGCGGGCGTCATGAGCCGTGTTCTGGCCGACAAAAAGGAAGGGCACACCGCCGCAACGTCCAGCCCAACCCCCGAGTCCGCAGGCAAGCCCCTGGAAGTCCGCTTGCCGCTAGACCCGTGCACTGAACTGAGGGCCCTGGCCAGGTCGCTGGGGCGTGAGCCCAGTGCACTGGCCGCCGAACTGCTCGCCGCCGCCATTTCGGATGCCAAGACCTGCCTGGATGCCGGCGGGGTCGAAGCCATGGCACTGGCGCGCAGGGAACTGCTGGTACAGGCGTTGCCGGAACGCCAGCCCGGCGTTGAGTTCCATGGTGGCGGGACCTGATCCCGCGCCCCGAAACAGCGGCTATAGCTTGTCATCAACAGGAGAACACCAGCATGAGTAACGATTTGCCCGAGCGGGATGCAGAGGGTTATCTGGTCGAGCCCGCCGACTGGAACGAGGACGTGGCGAAGACCCTGGCCCTGGAAGAAAGCATTGATCTGAACGACGATCACTGGGACGCCATTCGCTTCATGCGCGAGTATTATGAGGAGCATCAGGTCGCGGCCGATGCCCGTTTCGTCATCAAGCATCTGGCCGAACGCTTCGGGCGCGAGGCACAGAAAAAGCTCTTCGTCCTGTTCCCCTATGGCTATGTCAAGCAGGCCTGCAAGATTGCCGGGATGAAGCGACCACGGGCCTGGAGCACGGGCTGACCGATCGAGACTGACAGGGATTGCCGAATGGCGCTATTGCAGATCGAGGACTTGCAGAAACGTCCACCGCTTGCGGGATGGGCGCCGTTTGCCCTGGGGTTCAGGCCCTTTTTCCTGGCCGCCGGCGTGTACTCCGTACTGTTGATGTTCCTGTGGCTGCTCGCGCTGAACGGCAAGGTCCAGCTTGGCGCCCTGTCCCCGTTCGTCTGGCATGCGCACGAGATGCTGTTCGGTTTCACCGTGGCGGTGATTGCCGGATTCCTGCTCACGGCCGTGCAGAACTGGACCGGCATCCGGACGCTGTCCGGGCCGCCGCTGGCGGGTTTGTTCCTGCTCTGGCTCGCGGGACGCCTGAGCTTCCTGTTGCCGGGTCTTCCGGTGGGCTGGGTCGCCCTGCTCGATCTGCTGTTCCTGCCGGTGCTGGCCGTGATGCTGGCCATTCCGATTATCAAGGCACGCCAGCCCTACAACACGCCGTTTCCACTGATGCTGCTGGTACTGGCCGCCGCCAACGTGATGGTGCATGTCGAGGCGCTCGGCCGGCCGGATGCCCGCGTCAGCCTGGGCCTGCACCTGGCCGTGTACGTCATCGTGACGATGATCGTGGTGATGGGCGGGCGCGTGATCCCGAGCTTCACCGACAACAAGCTTCGCACGCATGCGCGGCGCTGGAAATCGATCGAGCGCCTGATGCCGGTGTTCACCATCGGCGCCTTCCTCGGCGTATTGATCGCGCCCCGTTCCCTCGCCACCCTGCTGCTTGCCGCTCTGGCCGCCGGAACACACGGCGTCCGGCTGTGGGGCTGGCATACCCGCAAGATCTGGTCGGTGCCGCTGTTGTGGGTGCTGCACCTGGGGTACGCCTGGATCGTGGTCGGCTTTGCCTTGCTGGCCGCCTCGGCTGGCGGGATGGCGACGGCAACCGGCCCTGCCCTGCATGCCTTCACTGCCGGCGGCATCGGGGTGCTGACGCTCGGCATGATGGCGCGCGTCTCGCTCGGGCACACCGGGCGCATGCTGGAGCCGTCCCCGCTGATCAGTCTTTCGTTCGTCGCGATCAATCTGGCGGCCCTGGTGAGGGTAAGCGTGCCGCTGTTCTTTCCCGAGGCCCATGCGCAGAGCATGGTGCTGGCAGGCCTGTTCTGGATCTCCGCATTCGGCCTGTTCTCGGCCGTTTACGCCCCGATCCTGCTGCGCCCGAGAGTCGACGGCAAGCCCGGTTGAGCCCCCGGTAAATTGACCCTGCCCGCAAACGGGTGCAGGCTTGGGCTTTTCGCTTCCGCTTAACGACATGCCCAACCGCACGCCCGGCTTGCGCTGGCTCGCCCTCCTGCTCTGGTCTTCGTCGACGCTTGCCGCCTCGCCCGAAGGCGTCGTCTCGGTCTCGCATCCGGCTGCTGCGGCCGCCGGTGCCCACATGCTGGCTCAGGGCGGCAACGCCATCGATGCCGCGGCAGCGGTGCAATTCGCCCTCAACGTGGTCGAGCCGCAGTCGTCTGGGCTGGGCGGTGGCGGATTCATGATGATCCATCTGGCCAAAAGCGGCGAGACGCTCATCGTCGATTCGCGCGAGCGCGCGCCGGCAGCCGCCACCCCGGACATGTTTGCGCCCGATGGCCTGGCGATGCCATTCCAGCAGGCTTCGACCAGCGGGCTTGCGGTCGGTGTTCCGGGCACCTTGCGCGGGGTCGATACGGCCTTGCGGCGCTGGGGGACCCGGTCGCTGGCTGCGACGCTGGCGCCCGCCATCGAACTGGCCGAGAAAGGCTTCAAGGTCAATCGTTTTCTGGCGGCAGACATCGCCGAAGACGGCGGACGTACCACCATGCAGCCCGAAACGGCAGCGATCTTCCGCCCTGGCGGCGTCCCGCTCGCCGAAGGTGACTGGCTGGTGCAGCCCGACCTCGCCAGGACGCTCAAGCTGATCGCCGCACGCGGGCCGGATGCCTTCTACCGCGGCCCGATGGCACGAGCCATCGTCCAGGCGCAGTTACGCAGCCACGACGCACTCGGTGTAGCGGGCAAAGGGCGCATGACCCTGGCAGACCTGGCCCGGTATCAGGTCGCGATACGAAAACCGCTGATCGGGCAGTACCGGGGCTGGACGATCGCAGGCATGCCACCGCCGTCGTCGGGCGGGCTGACCGTGCTGCAAATGCTGAAGCTTATCGAGCGTTTTCCGCTGGGCGACCGCACGCAAGGTTACGGGTTCGGTGCGCCCCGCACCCTGCACGCGATGATCGAGGCCATGCGGCTGGGCTTTGCCGACCGCGCCCGGTGGATCGGCGACGACGACGCGGTGCCGGTGCCGGCAGCGGGGCTGCTGCATGCCGACTATCTGGCCGCACGTTCGGCGATGATCGATCCGGACCGCCGCATGGAAACGCCCGAGGCCGGCGATCCCCTACCCTGGGACGGCCAGGCAGCCCGATTGCCGAAGGCCGGACGCTCGCGCCAGGAAAGCCCGCACACCACCCACTTCACCGTCGTCGACCGTTGGGGCAACATCGTGAGCTATACCAGCACCATCGAGCATACGTGGGGATCCGGCATCACGGTGCCGGGCTATGGATTCCTGCTCAACAACGAACTAACCGATTTCAACTTCGAGCCGGGCCGCGATGTCGCCTCCGGGGACCCGGGGGCCAACGATGTCGCACCCCTCAAGCGCCCGCGATCCAGCATGGCACCCACCCTGCTGTTCCGGAACGGAGAACCGGCCGCCGCGTATGGATCGCCTGGCGGTGCCACCATCATCAATTCGGTATTCAACGTCACACTCAATCTCGTCGACCACGGGATGAGCCTGCAGCAGGCCGTCGAGGCGCCGCGGATATCCGTCACGCATGCCAGTGGCCGGATCAGCTGCGAAGGCGGCGCCGCGTTCATGCAGCCGCGCATCAGCGTCGCCACGCAGGACGCCTTGCGGGCACTGGGTCATGCCGGCCTGGGCGAAGCCGGCTCGGAAGGCTGTCATCAGACGATCGGCTCGGTGCAGGGCATCGTCATCGACCGGCAGACCGGCAAGCGACACGGTGCGGCCGACCCGCGCAGGGAAGGCAGCGTGATTCAGGTCAGGGATAGGCCGGCGGCAGCCTATTTCTCGCCGCGGTAGTAGGCGGCAAACTGCTCTTTGGGCAAGGGCTTCGAATAGAAGTAGCCCTGCAGGATCTGGCAACCGTTCAGCAGCAGGAAATCGAGCTGGGTAGCCGTTTCCACGCCCTCGGCAACGATATTGAGCTTGAGCACATTGGCCATGTTGAGGATGGTGGTCACCATCACCTTGTCCTCGTCGTTGACCCCGATGGCACTGACGAAGGCGCGATCGATCTTCAGTTCCTGCAACGGCAGCCGGTTCAGGTAGCTGAGGGAGGAATACCCGGTCCCGAAATCGTCCATGGAAAAGCGGATCCCCAATGCCCCGAGGCGCTTCATCACCTGGATGACGCGGCCGATATCCTCGGCGACGATCGACTCCGTGATCTCGAAAATGATCTTGCGGCGCAGCTCCGCATCCAGATGGCGCTGCATCACTTCCTCCACGGAATCGGCGAACTGGTGGTGCATGAACTGCCGCATGCTGATATTGATCGAGAACTGCTCCAGCTCGATCCCCGCCTGCTTCCATTCGCTCAATGTCCTGAACCCTGTTTCCAGGACATGTTGACCAAACTCGATGATCAGGCCCGTCTGCTCGGCGATGGGGATGAATTCGGCGGGCGAGACCATTCCGAGTTTCGGATTGTTCCAGCGCGCCAGCGTTTCGGCCCCGATGATGCGCCCTTCGCGGTTGATCTGGGGCTGATAGTGCAGCGTGATTTCATGGTTTTCCAGCGCAAAGTGGAGCAGACGCTCGATTTCCAGATGGTGCTCGACCCGCGCAGACATTTCGTCGTTGAACATGAAAACGCCATCGCGGCCCTTCGCCTTGACCTCGTACATGGCGATGTCGGCTTCCTTGATGAAGCGATTGGCGTTGGCGCTGCGTCCGCTGATGATGCTCACGCCGATGCTGGCGCTGATGTACAGGTGATGCTGCTCGACGACATAGGTTTCCTTGAGCCGCGCGATCAACTGCTCCGAAACCTCCAGGGCGACCCGCTCGCATGTTTCCCGGTCCGAGAAGTTGCTGCCGGTGATGATGAACTCGTCCCCGCCAAGACGGGCGACGAAGCTGTCTCTGGGCACATATTGCTCGATGCGAGCGACCACCATCTGCAGCAACTGGTCGCCGATGTCATGACCAAGCGAGTCGTTGACCGTCTTGAAATGATCCAGATCGATCAGCAGCAGGTAGGAAAACGTCCCGCTTTCGCCCAGCGTATTCATCCGGTTCTGCAGGTGCTCGATGAAATGCTGGCGGTTATGCAGGCCGATCAGCGCGTCATGGTTGGCCTGAAAGTTGGCCTGCATCAGCAGCTCGTGGCTGCTGTTGGCGGAATACAGCAACACCCAGGTCAGGATGCCCGCAAAAATTGTGAGCACGTAGCCGTACCATTCGCCGACGAGGAAGAAATACACGATGAGCGGCAGCATCAGCACAAGGATGATTGGCCGGAACAGGCGGCGGTCCGATGACAGCAGGGCGGCCGCCACGACCGAAGCGCCGATCTCCGTGAAAATGGCGATGTAGTGCAGCTTGCTTGCGCTATGCCCGACGTAGAGCAGGAAGATCAAGACCCAGAGCAAGAAAAACGTGTAGACAAACCACGTGCATTGCCGGTACCAGCGGTCCCGCCGTTGCTCGCTCATCGAATCGAAATCGAAGGATCGATGGATCGCCCACCCCCAGATCGAAACCGCGACGATCAGGAGATACCAGACGAAAGCGGGGGCAAATACGCCATTCATCCACCCCAGGAGCAGATACCCCAGGCCCGGGAACAGCGACAGAATGATGAACAACGGGATCTGCCGGTCCAGGAAGACAAAAAAGCGCTTGTCTTTCATCGATTGCGTTAGGCGCTCCGAAGCGGGAATGCTGACAATGTAACGTATCTGCAAGCCTTGTCACCAGCAGGCTCCAGGTTTTTTCTGCAGCAACGCGACATCCCGGGAACGGCAAGCCGGTTTCCCGATAAGCGGACGGGGCAAGAATGAAAAAAGGCCAGCCATCGGCCGGCCTGCGCTATCTGTGCGTGATGATTCAGGCAGCGGCGAGCGCCTGCTTGCGGTAGCGGTTCAGGTCCCGCACGTTCTCGAACGTCTGGCCCAGCAGGTTGGAAAGGTTCCGAAGAATCCCCCCTACCACCTTGTTTTCCCAGGTTTCATCGAAGCAGATCTGCTCGTCGAGCCAGTGCTCGAGCCATTCGGGGTCCGGCAGGCGCGACTGGATCGTGTCGTTGGGAAACAGCGCCTCGTTGACGTGCAGGTTGGTCGGGTGCAGCGCCTTGTCCGAGCGTTTGCTCGACGCCATGAGGAAGCCGATCTTGGCGAAGGCTGCCGCCACGCTGGAGCCGCCCTCCTTCAGCGCGCGCTTCATGTATTGCAGATAGGCGCCGCCGTGGCGGCCCTCGTCGCGCGAGATGGTTTCGTAGATATGCTTGATCACCGGCTCGGTGTGCCATTCCGACGCGCGCTTGTACCACTGCGTGAGCCGCACCTCGCCGCAGAAGTGCAGCATCAGCGTTTCCATCGGCGGCGCCGGGTCGAACGGAAAGCGGATGGCGTGCAGTTCCTCTTCAGTTGGCGCGAGTTCAGGCTTGAACCGGCGCAGATATTCCATCAGCACCAGCGAGTGCTTCTGTTCCTCGTAGAACCAGATCGACATGAAGGCGGAAAAGTCGCTGTCGTGCACGAAATCGCGCAGGAACATCTCGGTGGCCGGCAACGCTGCCCACTCGGTGATGGCGTTCATCTTGATGGTCAGCGCCTGTTCGTCGGACAGTTTGCTGGCGTCGAACTGGTCCCACGGAATGTCGGTTTCCATGTTCCAGCGGGCGCGTTCAAGGGACTTGAAGAGATCGATATAAAGCATGTCGGATGAGGGAGTGCGAGATAAAGGAGTTCTATCCCCCTCGCCATTGTTGACGGGAGAAGTGACATTTTAGTGTCAAATCCGTTTTTTGCCGCCCTTTTCGCTTTTCCAGCCAGCCAGGCAATCGAAGAAATTCTTGAATTCAGGAAGCAGGCACACTCCCTCCACGGGCTTGCGGATGGCTTTTACGCCATACCCCCCGGCCCAGAGCGCAATCTCTGCGGGAAGCATGAGGCGCAGGTCTCGCAAACCCTGGGCAGCCTGAGCCGTCGAATAAGCCGTACTGAATGACAGGCAGACCGCGTCGACCTGCTTGATGCGGGCGGCACGCACGATCTCGTCAATCGGCATTTGCGGGCCAACCAGCACGGGATAGGCATCTTCCACGACCAGCAGGGCCTCCACCATCAACAAGCCCAGCGTGTGCTCCTCTCCCGAAAGCGTGGTCAGCATCACGCGCGGACTTCCTGCCTGGGGTGCCATCAGGGCAAGCGACGAACGGAACAGTTTTTCGAGATGCTGCGAGAACAGGTGCTCTTCGAACACGCCGATTTCGTTGCGTGACCATGCTTCGCCGATCCGAGTCACCAAAGGGGCGACGATGTCCTGGACAAGTCCAGCCATGCCACGCTTGCCCAGCTCGCGATAAAACGCCCTCTGCATGGCCTCGCTGTCGTGAGTGCGAACCATATCAAGCCAGACATCAAGGTGCTTTTCTTCAGGGGCCAGCCTCCCTGCGCTCATGCTTTCGTCGAGCGCCAGCAAGGCCGCCTCGTCGAGCGCCAGCAGCTTGCCGGGGCGATGGCCCTGATCCATCAAACGCTTGATCTGCGCCAATCGCCTGACCTGGTCAGGCTCATACAGGCGTTCGCCATTGGCATCCCGACCGGGCGTGGGAAATCCATACCGGCGTTCCCAGACGCGCAAGGTGTCTTTCGATAAACCGGTCTCACGCTCGACCGAAGCGATGGGGAGGCCGGGTGAGGCAGCAGGAGAGGAAATCATTTCCATAATGTCCTAGACAATTATTTGACACGCGGGTTTTGTTCGACTAATTTAAGCACATGTCTTACTTTTGACCAAGACAAATGGAATCCCTGTCTACCTCGTTGATAGCCGTGTCCGGATTGATTGCCGTATTGATGGTAGGCCGCACCGAACCCGGTCCCGTTCCCGGTGTGCGTTCGACGTCCCCGTGCCCCCCCGCCGTGACCTCGCAGGTTCCGGCCGACTATCTCTACTTCCACTCCCTGGTAGCTCCCCACGCACCGCTGGCGCAACCGGACCAACCCATGCCGACCTGCACGGCCCGAAAGGTCATCCGCACATGAAAACCGCATTCCTGCCGTTCATCCTGCTGCTGTCCGCTACGGCCCACGCGTCGAGTCCCTGTCCCCCCCTGCTCGATCACCGTCTGAAGGATATCGACGGCAACATGGAAAACCTGTGCCAGTACGCCGGCAAGGTGGTGCTGGTGGTCAACACGGCCAGCCAGTGCGCCTACACGGGCCAATACAAGGGCGTGCAAGCGCTGTATGAGCGGTATCGCAAGCAGGGCCTGGTCGTGCTGGGATTCCCTGCAAACGATTTCGCCGGCCAGGAGCCAGGCAGCGAGGCCGTGATCAAGAATTTTTGCGAGGTCAACTACCAGGTCGACTTCCCGCTGTTTTCCAAGGTGGGCGTGACGGCTGCAAACGCCAATCCGTTGCACGAAAGCCTGGCCCGCGCGACCGGCGAGCGACCGCGCTGGAATTTCCACAAGTACCTGATCGACCGGAGCGGCACGCGTGCGCTGTCCTTCGCCAGTCATGTCGACCCCGAATCGAGGCACATGGTGCAGGCGGTCGAGACCATGCTGAATAACCAGCCCGACAAGCAGGCATTCCGTACCGACAATTTTTCCAGGGAGGGCCAATAGCATGCGTATCGCGATCATCGGATCCGGGATTTCGGGATTGTCGGCTGCCTGGCTGCTGAGCCGGCAGCATCATGTCACCTTGTTCGAGGCCAACTCACGCCTTGGCGGGCATACGCATACGGTGGATGTCACATTGGATGGCGTGCGCTTTCCGGTCGACACGGGATTTCTGGTGTTCAACCATCGCACCTATCCGGAGCTGACCCGCCTGTTCGACACGCTGGAGGTGGAAACCGTCGCCAGCGACATGTCGTTCAGCGTCCGCCTCGACCATCCCGACCTTGAATGGGCCGGAACCAGCCTCGACAGCGTGTTCGGCCAGCGCCGCAATCTGGCGAAGCCGGCCTTCTGGTCGATGCTGCGCGACATCCTGCGCTTCAACCGTGAATCGGTCAGGGAACC
>JBFHQA010000068.1:0-13681 GCA_041592455.1 Thiobacillus sp.
TCCCTCAGAGCGTCAATGCGATGGAAACGTGTCCAGGCGCCGTGATCGAGGTTGCCGGCCACGGTGACGAGCGCCCGGATATCCTGCCGCCGCGCCGCGACCAGCGCAGCTACCGCCCCGCCCCCGGAATAACCCACCAGCACCAACTCCTTCGCGCCAAAGCGCTGCTTGAGCGCGTCGACCGCGCGATTCGTTGCGTCGATGACCTCCGGCGCGAAACGGGCATGCGTCCAGTAGCGCTGGGCGCAGCCGCTCTTTTGTGCATCGGCGAACTGACAGGGACGCGCCAGATAGGCGGCATGGCCGCCGGGATGAAGCAGCGCCAGCCGCAGGGCCAGCGGGTCGCGCGGGGTTGGATCGGCCGAAGGCATGCTGGCGCTCAGCCAGGCGAAGCCGTCGCCTTCCAGATACAGCGTCAGGGTATCCGCCGGCGTGGCGTTGCGCGGTGCATAGGCAAGCAGCTCAAAAGGGTCGGCGGCAATGGGCAACGCCTGCCAGCCCTGTGCGGTGGCCAGCGTATCGGCGTGGCGCCACCGCTCCTGCGGCGTGGGAAGGCTGACGCAGCCCGCCAACAGCAGGCAGGCGAGTGCCAGCAACCCCGGAGTATGCAAACGAGCGTGTTTCATCCGGCGATTGTAAAGTCTGCTACGGTGGATGGCCCCCGCTGGTGGAGTTCGTGGCAATGCAGGCCATGAGCCAATTCGACGTACACCGCAACCCGGGACGCAGCCGCGACTGGGTGCCCTACGTCGTCGTGCAATCCACGAGCTTCGGCCGGCATGGCGGTCGGATCATCGTGCCCTTGCCGCTGGCTGGGAAGATGCGGTCGAGCCTGATCAAGCCGGTTTTCACCATCAAGCGGCAGCGCGTCATCCTCGACCCGCTGGATATCGTCTCGGTCGACGTCGCCCGCCTCGGCGCTACCGTCCCGCCGACCCCGGCACGTTGCTCTGGATGCTCACGCCACCACCGCCCTGAATGTTCGTCCCCGTGCGGCTGCTGCCGGAGGCGGCGCCCGCACTGTACTGGCCTTGCGTGTCGCGGGTGGTCTCCTGGGTACCGCCGTCGCCCTGTTTCTGCTCGCTCTTGCTGACCACGCCGCCGCTGACGCCGGCGCTGCTGCTCGTGCTGGTGGCTTCCTGCAGCGTGACCTTGCCACCGGCCTGCACCTGGGCCGTGCCGCCGGCGCTGGCCTGGGTGCCTTCGAGGGTGGTGTTGCCGCCGGAGGAAATGTTCAGGTTGCCACCCGAGGTGATGCTCCCTACCCGTGCCTGGTCGCTGCGGCTGGTCTCGATGGAGCCCTGCGCCTCGCCCTTGGCGCTGTTGTCGCCATTGCTGCGGGAACCGGTCGTTTCGCCCTGGACGGAGAAGTTCGTGGCGCTGTCGCTGCTGGTGTCGCGTGCCGCCTTGATTTCCAGGTTGCCGCCGGTCCGGAGGTTCGTGTCACCGCCGGATGAGAGGTTTGTGCCTTCCAGGCTGGCGTCGCCCCGGGTGCTGATGTTCACGTTGCCGCCGGCGCTGATGCCGCCGGTACGGGCGGTGGAGGATTCGTTGTTGGCGGCCGACAGACCGTAGGCACCCTTCGCACCGACCTCCTCCTTGCTCACGCTGATTTCGGCCGAGATGGAATGCGTGGTTTCCTTGCTGCTGCTGGTGTCGGCCGCTGCCTTGTATTCCAGCGAGCCGGCCTTGAGGTTCACATCACGGCCAGCCTCGAACTGGGTGCCGACCAGAGTAGTCTGCTCGGTCGAGGTGGAGTTGATGTCACCGCCCGCCTTGAAACGACTGGTGACGGCCGTGGTTTCACGCTCCGAGGCACTGCTGATCTCGCCTTCGTAGGTCGCCTTGCCTGCCACGCTGGTGCCGGCGTCCGGGGCTTCCCCGTTGCCCGCCTTGGCTTCGGCCCCGGCGGTGATGGCGATGCGCGCCTCGTGAGACTGGCTGTTGCCGGACGAGAAGGTGGAATCCGAGACCGCTTCGTCGCGGATCACCCGCGCCGACTGGGTGATGTTGCCGCCGGCCTCGGCCTGGGTGCCCTGATCGACGATAGTGTCCTTGGCGTTGCGGTTCAGATTGCCGCCGGCGGTGAAGGTATTGGTCACCTGCGTAGTCGACCCGGAGACCGAATTCTCCTGCGTATTGCGGAAGCGCACACCGGCCGCCCCTTCCACGCCGGCCTGGCCACCGGCATCGCCATCGGCACCCTGGTGGGCGCTGGCGCTGACCTCGGCGCTGGCACTGGCGCCGGCGCTGGCGCCCACGTAGAGGCCGCCCATGTTGGTGCTCGACGAGGAGGTGGTCTGCGTCGTGTCCTGCGCCGCGAGGTTGCGAATGTTGTTGCCCTCGATGTTCATGTCGCCGCCGGAAGACGCCTTGGCGCCCTGGAAGGTCGCCGTATCGCGAGCGCCGATATTCATGTTGCCGCCGCTGCTCAGGGTCGAGGACGTATTGGTGACCGTGTTGCTCGTTTCCCGGCTCTCCGTGGTCTTCACCCCGAAAGTAGCGGTGGCGTCGGCACCAGCGTTGCCGCCCGCATTCGCGCCGGCGCCGGTGTCCAGGGGGCCGCGTGCCGTCGCCTGGGCGCCAGCGGAGCCTTCCGCATTGGCGCCGCTCTCGGCGAACACACCGAGGGCGAACGAGCTGGAGGTGGTCTCGGTGCTGCTCTCGTTGCGCCCGGTCAGGATATTTACATTTTCGGCAGTCACGTTCAGGTTGCCGCCCGCCGCCACGTTGGAGCCCTGCACCGTCACGTCGCCCTGCGCCCCGAGCGTCAAATTACCCCCCACGTTGAGATTCGAGCCGACGCTGGTCTTGTCGGTGGTGGTAGTGGTCGTCGTGGTCGACTTCATCAGGTTGAGGTCGGCGTTCGCCGTGGCCTGGGCCGAACCGCCGGCACTGGCGCCGGCCACACCGAGCCCGCTGCCGGATTGCGCCTGGCGCTGCGAGCCGGAGCCGCTGTCCGATGCGGAGGAGAAAAGGGTGGTGGTTGAGGTGCGGGTGGTGCTGCGCTTCTCGTCCAGTCCATCCAGCACGTCAATGCCCTTGCCGGCCTGGATGTTGCCGTCGCCCCCGACTGTCACATCCGAGCCCTGGATCAGCGTGCGCCCGGTGCTGTTGACGTCGGCATTGCCGCCGACATTGAGGGTGGAGCCGACGTTCGTGCCGGTGAACTCGTTGGTCTGGGTGCTCGTCGCGCCAAACACGCCGCCGCCGACACCGAAGCCCATCGAGGAGCTGGACGTCTTCACCTCTACCGTATCCTGGCGCGCAACGACGTTGAAGTCGCCGCCGGTGGTCGCGGTGAGATCGCCACCGACGCTGGCCTTCGAGCCGGCCAGGGTGGTGTCCTTGCCGCTCTCCAGATTGAGGTTTCCGCCCACGTTGAGGTTCGAGCCGATATTCGTGGCGGTGGTGGTGGTCACCTTGGCGCCGCCCTCACGCGTGCGGGTGGTGGACGTCTCGACAATGGTGTCGAAAGTGACGTTCTCGCCAGCCTTCAGGTTCGCGTTGCCGCCGGCGCTAACGTCGGCGCCGCGCACGGTAATGTCCTGCGCCGCGCCCATGGTCAGGTTGCCGCCCGCCTCGATGCGGGCCGTCGCGCCGTCCTGCGACGTGTTGCCTCGCCTGTCCGAGCGGGTCAGGGTTTCGTTGGTGATGTCGCCCTGGCTGGCGGTCAGATCCATGTTGCCGCCGGAGCGGAGGGTGCCGCCCCGGTTGGTGATGTCACCGCCGGTCGAGGTGATCTTGACATCGCCGCTGGCGCCCATGTTGCCGCCCTGGTTGGTGATGTCGCCGCCGGCGGTGATGGTCAGGTCTTTACCGGAGCTGGTGATGGTGCCGCCCTGGTTGGTCAGCCCGCCTTCCAGATCGATGGTTTCGGCCATGATCGTTGCGCCGCCCGTGATCATGTCGCGGGTGCTCTGGGCCAGATAGACGCGCGGCACCAGCACCGGCTGGCCGCCAACGTTGATGGTTTCCATCCAGACGATGTCCTGGGTCAGCCCGGCGATCTGCGTCGGCGTCAGCGCCTGGCCGAACACGAAACCGCCCTGAGCCCCCTGTGTAAAGGCCTGGTCCATCAGGCGCTTGACCTGGTCGTTCTCGTTGCCGTAACCGCGCAGCACGTTGCTGCCGGTGGCCTCGATCAGCTGCTGGCGGATCAGGTAGGCCTCGTAGTTGTCGTCGCCGAGGCGTCGCGAGGTTTTCTCGGGGTTGATGCCGTAGCGCGTCATCAGGTAGTCCGAGCCGAGCGAGGCGCCGGAGAGATAGAGCGGATTGGTTTCCACCAGGAAGCGCGAGGTCGGGTCCTTTGATATCACGAAATAGCCGTTGGGCTTGCTCGGCAGGGTGACCGAGAAGCCACCGAACGAGAGCGTGCCGCCTGCCGTAATGGCTTGCGGTGTGACAGCGGAAAGCGGCGTGGTGGCCGACACCGTGGTGGGGCCGGCAGGCGGCGTGCCGGCGCTGGCGCTCTTGGCGCTGACGGCAGCGGAGGCCGGGCTGCCGCTGTTGGTGAGCCCGCCGTCGCCGCTGCCGGTGATGCTGGTGGCGCGCAGCACGGCAGCGGGATAGCTTCCTATCGTCTTGTTAACGAACGCGGTGGCGGAATTCAGGCTGAGGGTGTTCGCGGCGGAAATAAGTCCGGAGTTGTTTCCATAAAAGGTATTGGTCGCCCCCGTGTAGGTCAGGCTGATCGAACCGTTGTTGCTGATCAGCCGGCTGTAGGGGGCGTTGGTGAAGCCACCCGTCGTAATCGATATATCGCCCGTCGCGACGATCTCGCTCGGCGTGAACGGCGCAATAGTCTGCGACTCGTTAAAGAAAGTATTCGCCGTGATGTTCAAGCTGCCGCTGGAAATCAGCTCGGGGGAAAAATACAGTAAGCCGCCGCCCCAGCTGGGATATTCCGGAGTGTTCGCCGCTAGACTTTCAGGGGATAGATAAACCGCCGCGCCGGACGCAGGGCCAACATAGCCGTAACTATTACGCACCGCACCCGTCGCAGACAGGGTCAGACCGGTGCCCCCATACAGAATGCCGCCACTGTTATAAATGTTGGCTGCAGTGATGTTCAACTGCTTTGCAGATGTAATGCTGCCGGTGGACAGGACAGCCGTGGTGGAAGTGGTGATGAGCGAGGCGCCCACCGCGATATCTTGGTCAAAGACAATATCCAGATTACCCGCCGAATGGAGTCGGCCTTTGAGACCGAATATGCTGTTGAGATTGCCCGTAAACCTGGCGGAAGACGTCAGCGGGGTGTCCGGGTTGGTGGAAAAGAGGATATTGCTGCCGGCGTGTTGAGAACCTAAAGTCGCAGCCTGCAGGATCAGCTGGTTTTTAGCTTCGATGTTTCCTAGCGTCCCGGATGTGACCAAGGCGCTATCGCTGACGATGGACATGGTATCCAGGGAGCGTAGATAGCCTGGAGCCGCTTGGATGCGCACGAATTTCCCGTCCGCGCCCAGGCCGAGATGTCTTCCCGCTTCGACCAGGTTCTCGTAATCGATGCGGAAGAAATCACCGGGCGTGGTCACTGTCAGGTCGCGTCCAGCGCGGACATTCCGAAGTAACAAGTATCCGTCTTCGACGATGCCAATGCGAATGTCCCGGCCGGCGATGATCGAGCGCAGCAGACTGCGATCCCAACTATAGGTGCCCTGACCAATGTTGGCGACGATGTCGACTGCCGCGTCGATGCTTTCCACTGAGAATCGTTTCGCGTTCACCGTCACCGAACCATGGGTGGATTTGATGCTGGAGATCCAGCTGTCCAAGCCCGCTACATCCAGCTCAAAATCGCCGTAAGACGAAACGTGCATATTTGACGGAGCACTCTGCGTGGCGCGCAAGCGATTGACAAAACTGCCTTCGTCTTCCGTCGAGGCAACCAGGGCAACGGTATTGGCACCCGTCCAAGTCTCGGTATCGATCGCCATGCCCTTGCGCGCCTGGATGCGTAACTGCGCCGGCGTAGTCCATGGCGCCATCATGGGAACAGACACGGATTTTGCGGCCAGGGTCAGCGTGTCGTCGCTGATGATGCGGTGGCCTTCGGTCTGGCCTGTGGTGGCCATCTCCATGGTCAGGTTGAGCAGATGGCCGCTTTCGCCCAGCGTCATGGCGCCGGCGGATTGCAGCACGCCGTTGGTGGTGTTGTTGAACTCGGTGGCGGCCGATGTCAGCGTCAAGGCGCCGCCCGAAATGATCTTGCCGGCGTAGGCGTTGGTCATCTGGCGGCCTACTGAGAGGGCCATGCCGCCCGCGCTTTGCAGCGTGCCGCTGTTGGTCACGCTGTCGCCCGTGCCGCTGGTGGCGGAGGACGTGAGGGAGAGCGCGCCGGCGCTGCCGATGGTGCCGCTGTTGGCGAGTGTGCCACCCGCGAGCGTGACGGCGCCCTGGTTGCTGCCGTGGGTGAGCAATGTGCCGCTGTTGATGAGCGATTCGGCGGTAATGCCCAGCGTGCCGGCGGATTCCACCGCGCCGCTGTTGTCGAGCGCGTGAAGGCTTATGGTCTGGTTGCCGCCGCTGAGCAGCTTGCCGCTGGCCGTGTTGGTGAATGCGCCCGTATCACTATTGGTCTTGCGGGCAAGGGAAAGGGTGGTGTGGGCATTCAGCGTGCCGCTGTTGCTGGAAGCCCCATCGGCCTGCAGGCTCAGGCTGCCGGCATCGGCGGTCAGGATGCCGGCATTGCCAAAGCCGCCGCCGGCGATGACGCCGAGGTTGCCCGTGGTGGTCTGCGCGCCGCCGCCGGCCGCGAAAGTCAGCTGGCCGCTATTGGCGCTGAGGCTGAGGTTGCCGGTGGCGCGTGCCTTGGCGTCGCCCAGTGCCAGGTTGCCGCTGGTGGCCGTCAGGCCCAGGGTGCTGCCGGCGTAGAACAGTGCCGCATTATTGGCGGTGAGCGAGGCGGCGCTGAGGGCGAACGCGTTGTCCGCCCCCCAGTTGGTGCCCGCGACGCTGGCCGCGCCGGTAACGGCCAGACTGACGACGCTGCCCTGGCGGGCATTGTTGTCGGCCTGCGTGGCGGCGCTGGCGGCGTCGCTGAAGGAGCCGAGGTTGCCGGTGAGGTTGGCAGAGGCGACCAGCACGCCGCCGGACAGCGTAGCGCCGCCCGTCGTGGCCTGCAGCGAGAGGTCGCGCTTGGCCGAGAGGCTGGCGTCGGTGAGCGCCAGGGCGTCGGCCGCGTTGCTGCTGGACGCGAGCTGGATGTCGCGTTCGGCGGAAAGCTTGGCCGCGTTGATTTCGACCTTGCCGGCGGCGGTCAGGGTGAAGTCGCTCGCCCGCGCGGCGGCTTCGCCCAGCATGCGCACACCGACGCCGCTTTCCGTGGCGATCAGGCGGATCTGCCCGGCATACATGCCGCCCAGCGTCGTGGAATCGATGGCATAGCTCGGCGCGGCGCCGCCAGGGGTCGTGCTGCCGGTGACGGCACGGCTGTCGTAGTCCCATTGGTTGGCGCCAGTGGTGATGCCCAGCGTGCCGCTGGCGGCAGTATTCACGGTGCCCTCGATCCGGACGCCGCGGGTGACGATGTCGAGCATCTCCTGCGCCGAGGCATTCAGCCCGTTGCCGCCGATCAGCACGTCGCCGCCGACAACACTGAAGCTGGCCAGCCGGCCGTTGTCCAATACGGGAGTGCCCGTCGTCAGCGTGACGCGATCGGTATTGATAAAGCCGCAGCCGTTGCAGGTGATGCCGTAGGGGTTGGCTACCACCACGGCCGCCTTGGCGCCGGCGACTTCGGTAAAACCCGCCAGCACGCTGCGGTTGTTGGCGACGACTTCGTTGAGAATGACCTGGGCGCTGGCGCTCAGATTGGCATTGCCCGCAATCAATCCGGCAAGCTGGGATTGCACGTTGGCGCTGCTGTTGTTGAGCACCAGCCCCTTGGCCTCGACATCGTAACGATGAAACTGGTTATGCGAGAGGCCGGCGCCGTTGGGGTTGGCGATATTGACGACAGGCACGCCGTTGGGGGCGACGTAGGCGGTGGTGGTGCCCCCCGCCACCTGCACCGTGGTCTGGGAAAAGCTGACGGCCGGCAGAAGTGCGAAGGGCAGCAACATGGCGGCAGCGAGTGTTTTCGCCGTGCCGGCAGAACGGCTCGCCTTGCCTTGCCCGCAGGCCGTTTCTGGGGCGACGAGGTAGCTGCCACGGACGTCGCTCCAGACGAGGCGGAAGGCTTTGTTAATGCTGGCGTGTCCGTTCATGTGGTTCTCCTGCCTTAAAGCGCGTAGGAAAGTCGCGCAAAACCCTGGGGGGATTCTTTCGGGAATTGATTGGGGAAGGAAATCGGCCGGGCGCCGAAGACTTCGAACTGGCCACCCTTGAATTGCAGGCTGACCCCATAGGCCATGCCCAGCAGCCGCCCACTTGGAACGCCGGCGGCGCGATTGCGTACTTCGCCCTGGTCGAGGGCGACGAACCAGCGAGTGGAGAGCGGGGAATCACCCAGCGGTAGCATGTGCCGCAGCGAGAGTTCATTGCGTACGTAATAGCCGTGGTCGCCCGCCAGGGTGTTCTTGACGAAGCCGCGCACGGAGTAGATGCCACCGATGGCGATCTGCTCGGAGCCGTAAAGCACGTCCGCCGCACGCTGGCCCGTGAGCTGGCTGCTAAAACTCCAGTCCGCGTTGCTCAGTTTGAACGGCAGGCGATAGGCGTAGCCATACTTGTAGGTTGTGAACTGGGCGCGCGCGGCGCTGCCGGGCGAGCCTTCCGGGTCTTTCAGGGCGCCGGCAATGTCAAGCCCCTTGGACACCCCCATGTCGAGGGTCAAGGCGCCCCCGATGACACCCATGGTCCAGCTCACGCCGGCATCGAAGACAGAAAGCCGCCGGCTGCTGACGGCGAGGAACTGGCCGGCCAGGTAATTCTTGCTTTCTTTCAGGGTCAGTCCACCGTTGAGTGTCGCGCGGCTGGTTTGGTCCCGATACATGACCCGATCGAACCGCAGGTTGTCGGTTGCGGTGGTGCCGTTGGTGCTGATTTCCAATCCTCCCGCGACACTCACACCGCTGGTGTAGCTCGACTGGCTGCGGGAATAGCTGAACGTTGAATAGCCAAACGGCACACTGAAGGTCAGGCTGGAACTCTCCGCATAGCGTTTCTGTTTGTCGGTGCCATACGACTGGCGATGCGTGAGCAACAACAGATCATTGAGCCCGAGCAGGCCATCGCTGCCCAGGGTGATGGCCTGCTGGTCCTTGCCCGTCGACTCGCTGCCCTGATTGTCGAGCGAGAACGACGCGTGATAGGGCCGCGTCGGTTCGTTGCGAACCACCAGCATGCTGCTACCGGGCTGGCTTCCCGGCTGGATGTCCATGGTGGCCCGGTTCGATTGCAGCCGGTTGATCTGCTCCAACCCCTGCTCGATGTCGCGCAAATTGAGCAAATCGCCCTCGTTCATGGGAAAAGCGTTGCCTGGGCGCACGCTGTTCCTGCCGCCATCCTCCAGCAGGATTTTCTCCAGCACGCCTTCCTGAACGAGAATCCTCAGGATCCCGGTGGACAAGTCTTGCGCCGGCAAATAGGCGCGCGTGGTGATGTAGCCGCGCAGGATGTAATCGCGGGTGATGAGGGCAAGGATCTGCTCGATCTCGGCAACCCCGAGGCAACGCCCGGCAAACTCCCGGGGGATGCGCGTTGCCACGTCAGGGGACAGATTCGGTGCGCCCTCGATGGATATTTCCTTGATATCCCGGCAGGCTTGCGGGGCGATGGTACCTCCCGTCGGCGGCATGAAGGCTTCGGCGTCTGCTCCTTCCGAGTGACGGTGTCGGGCGGCGGCACGATCAATGTCGCTTTGCAGGCGCTCCTTGCTTTGGCGTTGAAGAATCTCCGCCTGCTGCGCGGCCTCCCGCTCGGCGGCGGTTTGCGCCTGGACAGTCGAAGTTGCAAACACCAGCAGGAGGGTTGCCAGCAGGCTTATGGAATGGCATTTGAGCTTGGGCATGGAAGCGAAGCGAATAGGAATTCGAGCGAGGCTAACAAAGCCCGTTCGGGAAACATTTCACTTGTTTTCACCGCCCGACCGGAAAGTCGGCGCCGGCGCGCCGGCGCCGACTTTTCAGAACGCCCAGCGCAGCTTCACGCTCGCCGTCTGGTTGAGAAAGCCCTGGCGATGCTCGGCGTCGTAGCGGGCGTTGATTTCCATGCCCGACTGCGTCTTCTGGGCGAGACCCAGGCCGGCGCGGGCGAGCCACGGTTCGGGTTTCATGCCGTGGGTGACGAAGGCTGCGCCGGGCGCGCCGGCGAAGGTCGCCGTCACGCTGGACTGACTGGCCAGCGCATCGTAGCCGAGGCCGGCATTGGCCGTCACCGTCGTGCCGCCGCCCAGGTCGTGGGCGAGCTTGGCGTCGGCGGCGAGGATCAGTTCGTCCGCCGTGCGGCTGGCGACGGTCAGGTTGAGCGCCCCGGCGCCGGTCTCGGTGTAGCCCTTGTCCTTGATCCAGGTGTAGTCGGCGCGCACCGAGGGGATGAAGCTGGTCGCTTCGCTCAGGGTGTAGGTGCGGGCGAGACCGGCCCCGGCGGTGGCCACCAGGCTGTCGTATTTCGCCTCGGCCGAGCTGCCGGCCAGCAGAATGTCGCGGCGGCCGCTGTTCTTGTTCTGGCCGATGCCGGCCTGGAAGTTCAGCTCGGTATCCGCGCTCAGGCTGTGGCTGCCGTATCCAAGCAACTGGTACACAGCGATGTCGGCATAGTTGGGCGCGACCGTCGAGTTGCTATCGACATTGACGCTGGCATAGGCGAAGGAAACGCCCAGCCGGGTGTGATCGGACACCGTGCCGTCGACGCCGAAGGCGATGCCGCCGGTCTGCGACTTGTAGCCGGCAACGCCCCTGCGGTCGTCCTGGTCGGCCCAGGAGCCGAAGGGCTTCATCCACACATGCTCATCGCCGGCGAACGCCTCGCCGGACGACAGGCCACGGCTGGACTCCATGCGCGCCTGGATCACGCGGTTGATGCCGGTGAGCGCGCTGCCGGTGGCGGCGATGGAGCCGCCGGTGAGCAGCGGCATCGACTGGGTGGCGGCGTCGGCATAGTCCTGCTCGGTCGAGAGCGAACTGAAGCTGCTGTTCACCGCCGGGTTGGCGTCGAGCACCTGGGCTGCGCCGCCGGCGGGCGTATTACCCAGCGTGGCGGCCGACCCGGCAAAGGTGAAGGTATTGAGCGAAGCGATCACCAGGTCCCAGTTGTCGTTGTCCCAGATCAGATTGAAGTTGTAAGTGGTACCACCGGAAGAATAAACCCCGGTCTTGGTGGTGCTGCTGTTGAAGGTGCTGGTACCGCTTTTCTGGATGACGTCCTGATAGGTGGTGCCGGCCGCCACGGTGGAGTCTGTGGCGATGCCGAAGGTCAGGCCGCTGATGTCCCAGTCTGCGGTGTCCTTCACCAGCAGCGTGCCGTAATCTCCTGAGCCCGTGCCGGCGATCGCGATGTTGTAGTTGACGGGGGCGTTGCCTTTGTAGATGAGGCCGGACTGGCGGTTGGTCAGGGTCGTGAGTGTGCCAGTGTTCCAAATTCCGCCACCGGCGCCATTAAGCGTGCCGTTATTGGTGATGTGTGCAATAGTTCCCACGTTTCTGATGGCGTAAGAATAAGGAAGGTCCGAACTGTTATTAACGATGGATGCGCCCGAGTTGAGGGTCACCGTCTTGGCTGTATCACCAGGAGCATACAGAAGGCCGCCAGAAACGTTGCCGGTGATGGAGGTGGCGATGACCAGGTTGCCGCTCGAAAGACGGTGGTAACTGCCGGCATCGATCGTGCAGGGACCGTCATCAACAGTGGTATCGGTGGAGATATCGGTGTAGACCGAAGAGAGACATGCCGCAAACACCGAAGGTGCAGCAAAGGCCAGCAGCAGGGCGGCGGGGAGGGTCTTGAGGGGCGCGGAGAGGCGGGTTTTGGCGTGGTTTTTCATGGGGTGGTCAGCGCAACGGGGAATGAAGACCACGAGAAAATAGCAGGCGCAAAAAAAGAAACATTTCACTTGTTTTCACCGCCCGACCGGAAAGTCGGCGCCGGCGGGACGGCGCATCAGGCGATGCGCAGATCGGCGAACAGGCGATAACCCTGCCCGCGAATGGCGCGCAGCGCCTCCTTCGGCGCACCCGCTGCGGCCAGCTTCTTGCGCAGGCGGCTGATACGGATGGCGATGGCGGCAAGGCTGGCGGTTTCCTCGCCGAGGAGTTCCTGCATTTGCCAGGTTTCGAGGCGGCCTTCCGGCGCAAGCGCGAAGGCACGCAACAAGACCGCTTCTGATTCGAGCAAGGTGACGGTTCGCTCCGGGCCGCGCAGTTGGCCGGCGGCGAGATCGAGTTCGCAGCCGGCCGGGGCATCGGTGCGCGGCACGATGCGGCGCGCGAGCGCAGCAACGGCGGCGACCAGCTCCGCGCTGGCGGCGGGCTTGGGCAGATAGATGTCCGCGCCGTGCTCGTAGCCTGCGATCCGCTGCTCGACGCGGTCGCGCACCGTCAGCATGACGATGCCGATGCCGGGCTGGCGTTCGCGCAGGCGGCGGGCCAGGGCCAGCCCGTCCTCGCCGGGCAGGTTGAGGTCGAGCACGGCGATGTCGATAGTTTGCGCGTCGCGCGCTTCGTACAGCGCCTCGGCGCTGTCGAAGCCGCGCACCTGCCAGCCGGCCACGGCCAGCGCGGCGACGGTCATCTCGCGCAGGGCGGCGTGATCTTCGACGACGACGATGTTCACTGTCCGGCTCATCGCGACGCCAGGGGCAGCCAGAGGACAAACCGGATCAGGCCGTCGGCGTCGGGCGGGCGGTAAACGATCTCGCCGCCGAGCAGGCCGGCGAGCTGGCGCACGAGGTAGAGCCCGAGGCCGGAGCCGGTCTGGGCATGCGCCGCCGGCTCGCGGTGATAGCGCTGAAAGACGTGCTGCGGATCGGGTGCGCCAGCCGGTCCCGGCACGTTGGCAATGCCGAGTTCGAGTCCCGGCCGGCCGTCGGCGTGCGCCTTCTCGCGCAACGCGATCTCGATGGGCGTTTGCGCAGCGCCATACTTGAGGGCATTGTCGACCAGGTTGGCGCAGATCATGCGCAGCAGCGCCGCATCGCTTTCCAGCGACGGCACAACGGCAGGAACCCGGCAATGGATGCGTTCGGAATGATTCGCCTGCGCAATGCACGCGTCGAGGATTTCGACGACCCGGCAAGGTTGACGCTCGATGCGGACTTCGCCGTGATCGAGACGATCGGCATACCGGCAACGGTCGATGACGCCGGCGATGTCGGCAATCGCCGTGGCGGCATGGCGGCGTACACCGGCTTCGCCCGCCAGGCGGTCGAGCGCAAGACGGATGACGGCAAGCGGCGTCTTGAGTTCGTGCGTGAGCATCGCCAGCAGCGCCCCCTGGCGCTCGCGGGACAGGGCTTCGGCGTCACGCTCGACGCGGGCCGAGCGGGCTTCCTCGATGGCGGTGTCGCGCTGGCGCTGGATGTGGCGCAGACGGGCGAACAGGCTGAAGTTGAAGGCCAGCAGCGCCAGCAGCGCGCCGCCCTGGAAACTGTAGAGTTGCCAGTGGGCGCCCTGCAACACGCCCTGTAGCGAAAGCACGCTGAGCAAATAGGAAAACAGGCCCAGAGCATAGGCGAGCGCGAGGAATGCGCTGCCGGCGCGCCCCTGCCGCCAGAGTGCTGCCGTGCGGGCGAGACCGAACA
>JBFHQA010000069.1:0-13606 GCA_041592455.1 Thiobacillus sp.
CCGCCCGAAGGGGCGTCCTACCTGGGCTTCATCTTCAGCCGTGCCGCGACCCCAGCCGACGCCGAGGCCGCATTGCGCGCGGCGCATGCGCGGCTCGCGATCGACATCCAGCCGCTGATCGAGCCATGAACGAACTGATCGCCGACATCGCCAACGCCGTGACGCAGGCCACCGGCACGCCTTTCGCGCCGCGCGATTCGCGCACTGCGCACGGCGGCGACATCAGCCAGGCATTCACGCTTTCCGACGATACGCGCACCGTGTTCGTCAAGGTGCAGCCCGCAGCGAGGCAGTCCATGTTCGAGACCGAGGCGGCGGGGCTCGCGGAACTCGCGCGCGCCGGCGCGGTGCGCGTGCCCGAGATCATCAGCCAGGGCGTGGCCGGCCGGCACTCTTTTCTCGTGCTCGAGCATTTGTCTTTCGGTTCGCGCGGCGACGCGGCGCAGTTCGGCCGCCAGCTCGCCGCGCAGCATCGCGTCACCGTGCCGCGTTTCGGCTGGAAAACTGACAACTGGATTGGTTCGACGCCGCAGCCGAACGGCTGGATGGACGACTGGATCGCATTCTGGCGCACGCACCGGCTCGGTTTTCAATTGGATCTGGCTGCAAGAAACGGCTACGGCGGCGCGCTGCAGTCGGACGGCGAGCGCCTGCTCGCTCACCTCGACGCCTTCTTCGACGGCTATTCCCCTGCGCCGTCGCTTCTGCACGGCGACCTGTGGGGCGGCAATCACGGTTATCTTGCCGACGGCGAGCCGGTGATATTTGATCCCGCTATCTACCATGGCGACCGCGAATGCGATCTCGCGATGACCGAGCTGTTCGGCGGCTACGCCCACGCCTTCCACGCGGCCTACCGCGAGGCGTGGCCGCTCGACGCCGGCTACGCGACGCGCAAGATCCTCTACAACCTCTACCATGTACTGAACCACGCCAACATGTTTGGTGGCGGCTACGTGGGCCAGGCGTCGCGCATGATCGACCAACTGCTGGCCGAACTTCGATAGGAGCCTGTGTGAAACGTGTGATTGTTGCCCTGCTGGCCCTGACGCTCGCCGCCTGCGCGGGCCTGCCCTACGACGCGAAGCCGCCGCGGGTCAGCGTCTCCACCGTCGACGTCAAGAGCCTGGGACTGTTCGAGCAGCGCTTTGATGTAGGACTGCGCGTCAACAATCCGAACGATTTCGATCTGAGGATCGAAGCGCTCGAATTCGATCTCGACGTGAACGATCAGCCGTTCGCCAAGGGGCTGACGCGCACCGCTGCGCTGGTTCCGGCGGTCACGAGCACGGTCATGCGGGTCGAGGCGGTGACGCAGTCGCGGCAGCTGCTTCGGCAGCTGAAGACGCTGCCGGGCGACGTGCTGTTCGACGGCGTGCCCTACCGCATCAGCGGTCGCGTGAAGACCGACCGGTCGTCGAACTGGATTCCGTTCGAGCATCGCGGCGTGTATGGCGCCGACGAGAAGAAGCCCAAGGGCAGGACGATCTGACGGCTACTCGCAGCGCATGCCGTCCTTGACCCAGGCTTCGATGTCTTCCTTGAATTCGGCATAGCCTCCCGGCACGACGGGGCGCTGCCCGCCCGGCGTCATGCCCGAGTCGAAGGCCCAGCGGATGCGGCCGTCGGCGAGCAGATGATGGGCGAGCTTCGTGCCGTCCGGGTCGACGCCCATGCGTGCCTTGATCAGCCGGCACGTCGCCGCCGCAGAAAACCCCGTGTAGTCCATGTTCAGCGGCGCGATCCATTCGGTGTTCGGCGGCGTGCCCACGACCTCGGTGCGGTGGCACTGTGCGCACAGGTAGCGGGTGCGGTGCGTGGTGTACGCCAGGCCCTGGCGTTTCGGGGAGTTGAACTGGTGGCAGGTCAGGCAACGGGCGTGCTGGAATTTCGCGTGCAGGCGGTCGCCGAAGGTGACGGGGTCTGCAGCGGCCGGGCCGAGCAGGGCCGCCAGCGCCAGCAGCAGCCCGACCCGGCCGATCACGCAGCGAGCTCGCGCAGCGTCGGTACCGCGAGGCCGAACGCGTCGGCGTGCTCGAGTGCGCGCGCCAGCCGCGCCGGCGCCGAGCGGCCGGTGCAGCCGTGCTGCGGGTCGCCGTCGAAGGCTTCGAGCATGCCGGCGACGAGCTTGTCGCGATCGTGCTTCACGCCGGTCAGCGCGTCCTGGATGTCCATGACCTCGCTGGCCACCTGGCGCGCGAAGCTTTCGTGCTGCGCCCACAGTTCGGACACGGTGCCGCCGGTTTTCAGCCCGGCGATGTTGGTCGTCAGGATGTAGACGTTCTTCCGCACCAGCTCGAACAGCATCTCGTCGCCTGCTGCCACTTCGCGGCACGGCAGCTCGATCGATTCGAGCGCGCGGCACAGCAGCGCGGCGCCGGGGCCGGCGGCGGGCGAAGCGATCAGCGGCCTGGCGTCGGTGCCCTTCTTCTTCTCGAACCACACCGAGATCACGGTCGGGTCAGTGTAGTGGTATTTCTCCCAGTCGCGCGGCAGCAGTTCGTTCTGGATCAGCGCGACGCGATGCCGCCACGCGCCGGGAATCGCCGCCAGCACGGGGTGCAGGTCGTTCTCGGTGACCGCGACCAGCACCAGTTCAGGTTCGGGGTGTGCGTGCGCGACGGTGAACAGGTCGTCGCCGCGCGTGACCGGGACCACGGTGTGCCCCGCGCGCAGGAAGCCGCCCGCGAACACGCGGCCGAGCTGGCCGAGGCCGATGACGACGTTAACCGGTTTGGGCGCGCGAAGCGCCTCGGTTGCCCCCTCTCCCGCTGGGAGAGGGATGGGGTGAGGGCTCGCGCTCGTCATTCCAGCCCCTTCGAATGCAGGTACTCGTCGTAGGTGCCCATGTAGTACTCGACGCCTTCGGGCGTGATTTCGAGGATGCGCGTGGCGAGGCTGCTGACGAACTGGCGGTCGTGCGAGACGAAGATCAGCGTGCCCTTGAACAGGTCGAGCGCGAGGTTCAGCGACTCGATCGATTCCATGTCCATGTGGTTGGTCGGTTCGTCCATCACCAGCACGTTGTGGCGGCCGAGCATCAGCTTGCCGTAGAGCATGCGGCCCTTTTCGCCGCCGGACAGCACGCGCACCGATTTCTTGACGTCGTCGCCGGAAAACAGCAGCCGTCCGAGGATGCCCCGCAGTACCTGCTCGTCGTCGCCCGGCTGGGTCCACTGGTGCATCCAGTCGGTGAGGTTCAGGTCCATGTCGAAGTCGGCGACGTGGTCCTGCGAGAAGTAGCCGACGTTGGCGTTCTCGCTCCACTTCACTTCGCCAAACTGCGGCGTTAGCTCGTTCATCAGGAGCTTCATCAGCGTCGATTTGCCGACGCCGTTGCCGCCGATGACGGCCATTTTTTCACCCGCCTCGAGCGAGAAGCCCAGGCTGGAAAACAACGGCGTGTCCTCGTAGCCGAACTTGAGGTTCTCGACCTCGAGGGCGCGGCGGTGCAGCACCTTTTCCGGCTCGAAGCGGATGTAGGGGTTCTGGCGCGAGCTCGGCTTGAAGTCCTCGATCTTGATCTTGTCGATCATCTTCAGGCGGCTGGTGGCCTGGCGGGCCTTCGACTTGTTGGCCGAGAAGCGGCGCACGAATTCCTGCAGTTCGGCGACCTTGTCCTTGGCGCGAGCGTTCGCCGCGGCCTGGCGCGCCTTGGCTTCGCTTGAGGCCAGCATATAGTCGTCGTAGTTGCCCGGGTAGACCTTGATCGTGCCGTAGTCGAGGTCGGCCATGTGGGTACAGACCTGGTTGAGGAAATGGCGGTCGTGCGAGATGACGATGATGGTCGCGTTGCTCTCGTTCAGCACGTTTTCCAGCCAGCGGATGGTGTTGATGTCGAGGTTGTTGGTCGGTTCGTCGAGCAGCAGGATGTCGGGGCTGGAGAACAGCGCCTGCGTCAGCAGCACGCGCAGCTTGAAGCCGGGTGCGATTTCGCTCATCGGGCCCGTATGCTGCTCGGTCGGAATGCCGACACCCAGCAGCAGCTGGCCGGCACGCGCCTCGGCGTCGTAGCCGCCCATCTCGCCGAACTTGGCCTCGAGCTCGGCGGCGTGCAGGTAGTCCTCCTCGGTCGCCTCGGGATTCATGTAGATGGCATCCTTCTCCTGCATGACCTTCCACATGTCGGCGTGGCCCTGCATCACCACGTCGAGCACGCGCTGATCCTCGTAGGCGAACTGGTCCTGGCGCAGCCAGGCCATGCGCTCGCCGGGGTCGAGCGAGACGTTGCCCGAGGTCGGCTCGAGCTCGCCGGCGAGGATCTTCATGAAGGTCGACTTGCCGCAGCCGTTGGCGCCGATGAGACCGTAACGGTTGCCGTCGCCGAACTTGACGGTCACGTTCTCGAATAGCGGCTTGGCGGCGAATTGCAGGGTGATGTTGGAAGCGGTGAGCACGGCGGGAATCCTGGATTCGGGAAAAAACGCGGCATTTTAACATTGCGCCGCCCAGGCATTGCCGGGCGGCGAAGACCGATCAGGCAGGCAGGGACGCGACCGCAAGCGCAGGGTGATCGGCAACCGGCTGGTCGAGGTAGTAGCCCTGGACGAGATCGACGCCGAACCTGCGCAGCAGGGCGAGCGTCTTGCCGTCTTCCACGTATTCGGCCACGACCGACTTGCCGAGGCCGAGCGCCACGCTGACCATGGCCTGCACGAAAACCTGGTTTTCGGGATTGTTCGCCAGGTCGCGGATGAAGATGCCATCGATCTTGATCGTGTCGACGTTGAGATGCTTGAGATAGGCAAACGACGCGAAGCCGACGCCAAAATCGTCAAGGCAGACGCCGCAGCCCAGCTGGCGAAGGGCTTCGATCATGTGCTGCGCGTCGTGCAGGTCGGACACGGCTGCGGTCTCGGTGATTTCGACGATCAGCCGGTGCGGGTTGATTTCGGCTTCCCGCAGGGCATTGCCGATGTATTGCGGCAGGCTCGGCTCGGACAGCGAGCGTCCCGACAGGTTGATCGCGATCGAGGGAATGTTCGGATTGTCCTTGAGCTTGCGCGTGACCTCGCGGATCACCCAGCGATCGATGTCGAGAATGCGGCCGCTTTTCTCCGCCAGCAGGATGAAGTGCCCCGGCATGATGAGCTGCTCGGGGTTGCGCTCGTCGGTCATGCGGATGAGCGCTTCCAGGTGCGACAGTTCAGCGTCTTCCGCCCGATATACGCCCTGGAAATGCAACTGGAAGAGTTCCTTGTCGAGCGCGTTGCTGATGCGTTCGCTCCACGACAGGCGGCTGCGCATTTCGGTGTCGGCCACGGCGTCTGCGCGGTAAACCCGCCAGGTGTTCTTGCCGGCGTCCTTTGCCTGGTACATGCCGATGTCGGCTCGTGCCACCAGATCGTCGGCGTCGACGGCATGCTCAGGGTAATAGGCGATGCCGAGGCTGGTCGTGACGCGCAGGCTCTGGCCTTCGAAACGGAACGGAATCTGCGCCACCGCATGCACCACGCGATCGGCGAGGGCTTCGGCCTCGCTGCCCTGCACGCCCGGCAGCAGGATGGCGAACTCGTCGCCGCCCAGCCGGGCGAGCACTTCATTGCGCCGGACCAGCGCACCGATTTCGCCGGCCACGCGTATCAGCAAGGCATCGCCGGCGCGATGGCCGTAGGTATCGTTAATGGTCTTGAATTCGTCCAGGTCGAAGAACATCACTGCGCAGTGCATCTGGTGACGGTCGCATTCCAGCATGGTCCGCCCCAGTTCCTGCTGGAAACGGTGGCGGTTGTACAGGCCGGTCAGCGCGTCGCGTTCCGCCAGATAGACCAGTTGCTCCGCCGTCTGGCGCTCGTGGGTCACGTCTTCGTAGATCCACAGGTGGCCGATGAAGCGGCCGTCGCGGTCGCGCACCGGATAGTCGAGTTCGGTAATGACGCGGCCATCGGTCATCTGGATTTCGTAGGTGTCGGACAGCTCGCGTGTTTCCAGCACCGACAGCAGGTGTCGCGAGAAGTGGTCGGGGCGGGCGAGTGCCGACACGGACTGGGACAGCACATCGTGCACCGTGCGGCCGATCAATGTCTCGCTTTCCTTGATCATCCACATGTGGCTGAACGCCGGGTTGTTGTAGATCACCCGGCCGTCGGCCGCGACGAACAGGATGCCCAGCTTCATCGCCGACAGCAGCGAGACGAGGCGGGCGCGTTCCTGCTCGATCTCTTCCAGGTACTTGCCTTTCAGCACCTCGGCCGTGCGCAGTTCGCCGATCACCTGGCGCAGGTTGGCCTCGGTCGCCTTGAGGTCGTCGATGCTGTGGATGCTGGCGCGTATGCCCTGGTACACGCCGGCGTAGTCGTGAATCGGCTGCCAGTTCACCACCGCCCAGAAGTGACCGCCATCCTTGCAGCAAACCCGGAAGGTATAGCCCTGTCCCGACGTGCCGCGCAAGGCGTGCCGCAACTGGAAGTCGGCAGCTGTCCTGTCCTCCGGATGGATGATGTCGACCGGGAAATGCATCTTGCTCATGCACTCGTCGACGCTGTAGCCCAGCATGCGTTCGACCGACGGATTGACCCACAGCAGCTTGCCTTCGGGCGACAGCCAGAACTCCAGGTCGTGGGTGTAGTCGGCGATGGCATGGAAGCGCGCCTCGTTTTCGTGGGCCCGCTCGACGTTGAAGCGCACGGACTCGGCCATGAGGTTGAACGTGCCGATCAGCTGGCCGATCTCGTCCTGGACAGAGTCGGTCAGCTTGATGTCCAGGTCGCCCTGCGCCATGCGCGTGCTGGCGCGGGTCAGCGCCTCGAAGCGTCGCGTCACGCGTCCGACCGACCACGCCAGCAGAAGCCCCGTCAGCAGCAGGGCGACGCAGGCGATGACGAGGTTCTGCAACAGGTAGTGGCGGCGGGTTTCGCGAATGAAGTCGTCCGAGAACGTCAAGGCGACCGTTCCGTACAGATAGCCCGCCAGCTTGATGGGCTGCTCGACTTCAATGACCTTGTCGTCCGTGACCGTGCCGAGCTGGTGCAGGACGCGATTGCGGCTGTCGCGTACCTCGATGGAACTCAAGCCGCCGTCGCGCCGCACCGACTCGATGATGTCGTGCACGCTGGCCTCATCCTGCTGTGCCAGCGAGGCCTGCAGCGCTACAGCCAGGGTCTCGGAGATTTCATTGGCACGATGCTGGGCCTGGGCCAGCAGCGCCTGGCTGGTGAACTGCATGCCGTTGACGATCAGGAAACCCATCATCACGGCCTCCACCACCAGCGCGGTGAGCGTGATCTTGTAGCGCAGGGGGAGACGTTCCAGCCATGTCTTCATGGCGTCCCCTCCAGCAGGTTCTGGATCTGCATGGCATACGGCTGGATGGCCTGCATCTCGGTGCCGTCGAGTTGCACGATATCGCCGTGGGCCTGGACGTGGGGCTGGACGCTCGTGCCGGATACGTTCGAGAACGTCCGGAACGCCCGCTCGACGGCCTGGAGTTCGGCGTCGTTCAGGCGCGGATGAACCAGGTATATCAGTCCGGGCAGCGGCGGCGTTTCATCGAGCATGCGCAGCTGCCGGCGCAAGTCGGGCCGCATCAGGCTGAACGCCTGGCTGCCGACGATGGCGCCGTCTGCCTCCTCGTTGATGACATGCATCGCGGCGTTGATATGCGTGGCCGACAGCGTGGTCTGGTAGTCGATGCCGCTCCTGAGTCCGTGAGCCGCCAGCTGCGCCTGGCTGGCCAGCGCCACCAGCGCCAGCGGGTCGGCGATCGCCAGCGTACCGTCGCGCAGATTTTCGACTTGCTTCAGCGGGGAGTCGTGGCGGACGATCAATTGACCATGGATGGATTTGCGGTACTTGAAGACCGGACGGTATCCGGCATTCTGTCGCGCCAGCCAGGCAAAGTGCGGCGGGGCCAGCATCAGGTCATACTGTCCCTTGCTGCTGCGCTCGACGAAGGTCCGGTAGTCGCGGGCGGTATAGATCAGGACCTTTCGATGCAGCTGCTTCGACAAGGCATCGGCCATGGGCTGGTAGATCTCGACGACCTGCCTGGCGGTGGAAATGGGAAACACGCCCAGCGCCATGGGCGGGAGTTCGGCGGCCCATCCGGCACGCATACCGGCCAGCGAAGCCAGCAGGCAGGCGAGGACAAGCAGGCGTGGCAGCAGTGTTGGCATCATGGGTGGACGCGCGCAGACACATCAGGGGCCGTCGGCCCCTGATGGATTTCCTGCTGGTCACCGGGTTGGCTGCCCGTTGACGACCGATGGACCGCAACACGCACGTCAATTCCCTCGTGTCAGATGGATTTTTGCAACACCTTCGAGCGGCGCTTGTAGTTGTACAGGGCCTGCTTGCTTTTCGGCAGGCTGTCCGGGCTGCTGTCGACGAAGCCGCGCTCCTCGAACCAGTGCTCGGTGCGCGTGGTCAGCACGAACAGCTGCTTGAATCCGGCCTTCTTGCCGCGCTTTTCGGCTTCTTCCAGCAGCAGGTCGCCGAATCCGCGGCCCCGGTATTCGCGCGAAACCGCCAGGCAGGCGAGCTCGGCCGCCTGTTCCTCGGGGAAGGGGTACAGCGCCGCACAGCCCGAAATGACGCCGTCGGATTCGAGCACGATGAAGCGGTCGACTTCCATCTCGAGCAATTCGCGCGAACGCCGCACCAGGATGCCCTCGCGCTCCAGCGGTTCGATCAGGCCGAGGATGCCGCCGACATCGTCGATCGTCGCCGCCCGCAGGGTTTCGAGCGGCGTGGGCGTGACCATCGTGCCCACGCCTTCGCGCGTAAACAGCTCGGACAGCAGCGCGCCGTCGCGGTGGCGACTGATCAGGTGCGCGCGCTTCACGCCCTGCGTGCAGGCGGTAATCGCGCACGGCAGGTAGTAGTTGACGTCCTCGGGCAGCTTGCCGGCCTTCTTCTCGATCACCTTGCGCGCCTCCTGCACGGTGAGCGCGTTGTGGATCGCGCGGCCGCGGCTCGGCACGCCTTCGTGATCCATCAGGAAAATGAGCTTGTCGGCGGCGAGTTCGACGGCGGCCTGCGTCGCGACGTCTTCGAGACTGAGGTTGAAGATCTCGCCCGTGGGCGAATAGCCGATCGGCGACAGCAGCGCAATGTCGTGCTGGTCGAGCCGGCGGCGGATGCCGGCGGCGTCGATCTTGCGGACTTCGCCGGTGTGCAGCAGGTCCACGCCGTCGCGCACGCCGAGCGGCATCGCGGTGACGAAGTTGCCCGAGGCGACGCGGATGTCGGCCCCGGCCATGGGCGTGTTGGCCAGGCCCAGCGACAGCAGCGCCTCGATCTCGACCCGCACCGTGCCGGCCGCTTCCTTGACGCAGGCCAGCGCGGCGTCGTCGGTGACGCGCAGGCCGCCCACGTAGTGCAGCGCCGTACCGTTCTCTGCCAGCCGCGCCTCGACCTGCGGCCGCATGCCGTGCACCAGCACCAGCCGCACGCCGAGGCTGTTTAGCAGGTTGACGTCGTGTGCCAGCTGGACGAAACCGCCGTCCGACACCAGTTCGCCGCCAAAGGCGATGACGAAGGTCTTGCCGCGGAACCCGTGGATGTACGGGGCGGCAGAGCGGAACCAGTGGACGAAATCGGTGGTGTCTTTCAACGGATGGGCCCGGTCATCATGAATTTACGTGAGGATACCGAAATAATACCGTGACACGCAGGCCAAATTGTCACGACGGGCGATGCGTTCGCAGCGCCTGATCCCTGGCCGGCGCCAGGGGAACTGTTGTCAGAAATCGCCCCAGAGCGTCTGCATCGCCGCCAGCGCCGCCAGCGCGGCCGTTTCGGTGCGCAGCACACGAGGCCCGAGACGAACCGGGACGGCGCCGGCCGCGTGCAAGGCCGCAATCTCGTCCGCTTCGAATCCGCCTTCCGGACCGGCTACCAGGCAATCCGTTGCCGTGGGAACCGGCAGGTCGGCCAGGCGCGACTCCGCCAGCGGCGACAGGAACAGCAGCCGCCCCGGCGCTTTCTGGCCCAGCCAGTTGGCCAGCGTCAGCGGCGGCGCCACAATCGGAACCTGGTTGCGGCCGCACTGCTCGCAGGCGCTGGCGACGACGCCCTGCCAGTGCGCGACCCGGCGGTCGGCGCGCTCCCCCGTCAGCTTGACGACGCTGCGCCTGGCGGCGATCGGCTGGATCGCGGTCACGCCCAGCTCGACGGCTTTCTGCAGCGTGTAGTCCATGCGCTCGCCGCTCGAAATGCCCTGCGCCAGCATGACCCGCAGGCGCGATTCGCGCTCCACGCCGGCAAAGCCGGTCACGCTGACCGCCACGTCGTCCTTGTGGATGCGGTCGATGCGCGCCGCGTACTCGCCGCCACGGCCGTTGAACAGGGTGATCGCATCGCCTTCGGCCAGGCGCAGCGCGCGGGCCGCGTGGCGCGCCGGACCGGGCGGCAGGCTGAAACGGGCGCCGGGCGCCAGGGTGTGGTCGATATAAAAACGGGGGGCAGACATCTTGCTATTATGCCGGTGTTGTCCTGATTGATTGCGGAGCGCGTCATGGTTTCCCTCACTACCCCGGTATGTGATTTTGGCTGGAAGGCCCCCGAATTCAGCCTGCCCGGCGTCGACGGCAGGGTGTGGACCCTGCAGGACGCGATGGGTCCGAACGGCCTGCTGGTGATGTTCATCTGCAACCACTGCCCCTACGTCAAGGCGATCCGGCCGCGCCTGGTGCGCGACCTGGCCGAGCTTCGGCAGCAGGGCGTCTACGCCATCGCCATCATGTCGAACGACCCGTCCGAATACGCCGAGGATTCGTTCGACAACATGAAGCGGGTGTCGGAGGAATTCAACTTTCCCTTTCCGTATGTGATCGACGAAACCCAGGACGTGGCCAAGGCCTACGGCGCCGTGTGCACGCCCGACTTCTTCGGGTTCAACCGCAAGTTCGAGCTGCAGTACCGCGGCCGCTTCGACGAATCGCGCAAGGAAACCGCGCCCGAAGGCGTGCGCCGCGACCTCTACGAAGCGATGCGCGAGGTGGCCGCCACCCAGCGCGGCCCGGCCGAACAGGTGCCCAGCATGGGCTGCTCGATCAAGTGGAAGGGCGAGTGACATGAGCGATCGCCACCAGCATTGGGAAGGGGTCTACAGCACCAATGCAACCGACCAGGTCAGCTGGTTCCAGACCCATGCCACCACTTCGCTCAACCTGATCGCGGGCTGCTCGGATAACGGCGCGCACGTCATCGACGTCGGCGGCGGCGCTTCGGTGCTGGTCGACGACCTGCTCGATGCCGGCTACCGGAACCTGACCGTGCTCGACCTGGCCGAATCGGCGCTCGCCGCCAGCCGCGCACGCCTGGGCGCACGGGCGCAGTCGGTGCAGTGGATCGCTGCCGACATCACCCGGGCGGACCTGCCTGCTGCACGCTACGACGTCTGGCACGACCGCGCGGTATTCCATTTCCTCACCGATCCGGAGGACCGCGCGCGCTATGTCGCGCAGGTGCTCAAGAGCGTCAAGCCCGGTGGCCACGTGATCGTTGCCACCTTCGGTCCCGGCGGGCCGCTGCAGTGCTCGGGTCTGGACGTGGTGCGCTACGCGCCCGATGCCCTGCATGCCGAATTCGGCGCGCCGTTCCGCCTGCTCAGGCATGAAACCGAAATCCACCACACGCCGGCCGGCAAGGAGCAGGAATTTGTCTATTGTTATTGCGTGCGGACCTGACCATGCTTGAAGACGTCAAGGCCCTGGTGCGGGAAATCGCCCAGCGCGAAGTGACCCCGCGCTTTCTCAAGGTCAAGCACAGCCACAAGGCCGACGGCAGCCTGTTCACCGAGGCCGACGCCGAAACGCAGGCCGCGCTGGAGCGTGCGCTGCCGAACATCCGGGACGTCCCGGTGCTGGGCGAGGAGATGACCGAGCAGCAGCAGCGCGACGCCTGGGCGGCCGGTCGCGACGGCCTGTGGTGCGTCGACCCGATCGACGGCACCTCCAACTTCGTCGCCGGCGTGCCCTACTTCGCCGTGTCGGTGGCCTATCTCTACAAGGGCGAGCGCCAGCTGGGCGTCGTCTACGATCCCATCGCCGACGAGATGTTTACCGCCGAGCGCGGCAAGGGATCGCATCTCAATGGCGAGCCGTTGCCGCTGCGCCAGCCCGCCACCGAGTTGCGGCGCGCGCTGGCCGGCGTCGAGATGAAGCGCATCGACCGCGAGCTCGCCGGGCGCCTCGCCTCGTGGCCGCCCTATGCTTCGCAGCGCAACTTCGGCGCCTCCACGCTCGACTGGTGCTATACGGCGGCCGGCCGCTTCGACATCTACGTGCACGGCGGGCAAAAGCTGTGGGACTACGCCGCCGGCGCGTTGATCCTCGAAGAGGCGGGTGGTCGCCTGGCCAGCCTGTCGGGCAGCTTCGACATCGCCAATGTCTGGGAGCGCTCGGTGGTCGCGTCGGCCAGTCCCGAACTCTTCGTGTTGTGGCGCGACTGGCTCAAGGCGGCGGGCGCATAAGCCCCCGCAACAGGGAAATAAAAAGATTTTAATCGGCCGACTCTGAGGCCGTGCTTGAGCTTATGGGTTTAAGCCCTTGTCTCGAAACCCCTTTTTTTCGCCAACGGGGCGGCTTGCGAAAGCTGGCCCTGCTGACGGATAATCAGCGTTTTTGCATATTCTGCCCAAGCTGTCGCTGCGCGGCTTTTTTTGGCGGAATCTGCGACGGTTTTTTACTTAGCTGAAGGGAACGCAATGCCTACCCGTAACGACCTGGCCAATGCCATCCGCGCGCTCGCGATGGACGCTGTTGAAAAAGCCAAATCCGGCCACCCCGGCGCCCCCATGGGCATGGCGGAAATCGCCGAGACGCTGTGGAACCACCACATGCGCCACAACCCCACCAACCCCAAGTGGGCGGATCGCGACCGCTTCGTGCTGTCGAACGGCCACGGCTCGATGCTGATCTATGCACTGCTGCACCTGACCGGCTACGACCTGTCGATGGACGACCTCAAGCAGTTCCGTCAGCTGCATTCCAAGACCCCGGGCCACCCCGAGTACGGCTACGCCCCCGGCGTCGAAACCACCACCGGCCCGCTGGGCCAGGGCATCACCAATGCCGTCGGCATGGCGATGGCCGAGAAGATCCTCGCCAACGAATTCAACAAGCCCGACCACACCATCGTCGACCACCACACCTACGTGTTCATGGGCGACGGCTGCATGATGGAAGGCATCTCGCACGAAGCCTGCGCGCTGGCCGGCACCTGGAAGCTCAACAAGCTGATCGCCTTCTGGGACGACAACGGCATCTCGATCGACGGCCACATCGAACACTGGTACACCGACGATACCGCCAAGCGCTTTGAAGCCTACGGCTGGAATGTCATCGCCGGCGTCGACGGCCATGACGTCGTCGCGCTCGAAGCCGCCATCCAGAAGGCCAAGGCCAGCACCGACAAGCCCACGCTGATCTGCTGCAAGACCATCATCGGCAAGGGCTCGCCCAACAAGGAAGGCACGCACGACGTGCACGGCGCCGCGCTGGGCCACGACGAAGTCGAAGCCACCCGCAAGCACATCGGCTGGAACCACCCCGCGTTCGAAGTGCCCGCCGACATCTACGCCGGCTGGGACGCCAAGACCAAGGGCCAGGGTCTGGAAACCCTGTGGAACAACAAGTTCGCCGAGTACAAGAAGGCGTTCCCC
>JBFHQA010000070.1:0-12951 GCA_041592455.1 Thiobacillus sp.
CTCGTGCGCGGCGCCGGCGCGACCTTCGACCTCGACGACTTTCTTGCCGGCAAGCAGACACCCGTGTTCTTCGGCTCCGGTATCAACAACTTCGGCGTGCGCGAAGTGCTGCGCGCCCTGTCCGACTGGGCACCTTCGCCGCTGCCGCGCGAGGCCAACGAGCGCACGGTCGAACCCGCCGAGCCCAAATTCACCGGCTTCGTGTTCAAGATCCAGGCCAACATGGACCCTCAACACCGCGACCGCATCGCGTTCTTCCGCGTCTGCTCGGGTCGCTATTCGCCCGGCATGAAGGTGCGCCACCGCCGCACCGGCAAGGACATGAAGATCGCCAACGCCGTCGTCTTCATGGCCAACGAGCGTGCGCGCATGGACGATGCCGTCGCCGGTGACATCATCGGTATCCACAACCACGGCCAGCTGCAGATCGGCGACACGTTGACCGAGGGCGAAGCGCTGCAGTTCAAGGGCATCCCCTATTTCGCACCCGAACTGTTTTCCAAGCCGCGGCTCAGGGATCCTTTGCGCGCCAAGCAGCTCAACAAGGGTTTGCTCGAGCTCGGCGAGGAAGGCGCAGTGCAGGTGTTCGAGCCCTTCGCCGACAACACGCTGCTGATCGGCGCCGTGGGACCGTTGCAGTTCGAGATCGTCGCACACCGGCTCAAGACCGAATACGGCGTCGATGCGACATTCGAGAACGCCGGCATCCACACCGCGCGCTGGGTCACATGCCCTGACGCCCAGCACCTCGCCGAATTCACCAAGGCGAATTCGCTGCGGTTGGCGAAGGACGTCGACGGCAACCTGGTGTATCTGGCGGATACGCGCGTCAACCTGCAGCTGGCGCAGGAACGCTGGCCCAAGGTCGCGTTCCACGATACGCGGGAGCATGGCCAAGTGATGGGCTAGTGGCGATTGCGAATCGCCAACAAACCGACACGACTGTCTGATTACGAACACCGGGCCACGGACTGGAAGTGCTGGCCCCGTGGCCATGCCGCACTGGCACGCCTATCCGTGGCAATGTAGCCCCGGCAATCAGGTATCGTTCTTGCTTTGATACCGCGTGACGGTGCGAATGGTCGCCCCGAACATAACAATCTCATTGGAGATCGCACCATGTCGCAGCAGGAACAAGCCATCAAGCGCAGCATCGTCGAGTTGGCAATGGATCGTGCTTCGACCCGACAGACCGGGGGGAGCCCAACCCCCTCCCAGCCCGTTGAGCATTCACCGGTTCGGAAGGTTGCTCAGGAGGCGATGGACAGGCTGACGGGCGAGTCCCCCACGGCACGAGCAGACAAGCCCCAACTGGCTGGCCAGTCGAAGCCCGCCGAGCCGATCGCGATCCTCGCCCAGCCCGCCCGGGCTCGCCCCGCCTCCCGTATCGCAGGTCACGCCGTTTCGGCAGCCATAGGCGCTGCCTTGATGTGGTTCGTGCTGGATGGGCAGAACCGTGCAAGCGAGTCGCCCCTCCCTGCAGTCATCCCCGCAGCGGCAGAGGTGAAAACGCCTCCCATCGTGCAAGCCGTACCTGCCCCGGCCGCTGAAACGGCAGCCGTCGACGCACAGGTGCTTGACGTGCTCGAACGCTGGCGCCAGGCGTGGTCCAGCCGGGATGTCGCGTCCTACCTGAGTCACTACAGCGCGCAGTTTGTGCCGGCCGACGGATCGAATCGCGCAGCATGGGCCGAAGGTCGACGCAGCAACCTGCTCAGTCGGTCTTCAATCGATGTCCGCATACACGACGCGACCGTCACTGAACTGGGCAAGGGGCAGGTCAAGGTCACACTGCTTCAGGACTACGATTCCGGCGCCTACAAGGAAACCAGGCAACCCAAGACCTTTCATCTTTCCCTGGAAGGCAACCAGTGGAAGATTACTGGTGAATGGCAGGGTCTGCGCTAGCGCTCCGATCCTTTTTCAAAGAAACAGCCAATTCGATCAACACGTCTGCTGTCGTTAGAACCCGGCAAAATTCATCATTCAAACTTGCAAGATGAATCCGGTGAATATCGTCGGCCGGAATCTCAAGGCCATCAGTGCCACGGCGATTAAACGTCGCCGTGGCATCGGAAACCAGAATGACTTCAAAGCCGAGGTTTCCCGCCATGCGTGCTGTCGTCGAGACGCAATGATCAGTAGTCAGTCCCGCAATAACGAGCTGCGTTACGTCATGGGAACGCAAGTGCTGCTCGAGTCCGGTGCCGATGAAGGCGCTGTTCACGTGCTTCGTAAAGATCGTCTCGCCACCGGCAGGCCTTGCCTCAGGCTTGAACGCGATACCGGGAGCACAACGTAGTGGAGAGGATGGGTCTCTTGACTCGTGCCGTATATGAATGACGGCCTGCCGGGATGCTCGCCAGTGTACGAGGAGGCGAGCAATGTTCTCTTCCGCTTGGGGATTGTTCCGGACACCCCAGCAAGGGTCGTCAAAGCCTTGCTGGACGTCGATCAGCATGAGCGCAGCCAAACCCATATTCGTTATGGCCGGCTTTACCGGCACTCTAACTTCGGATCGGTGACCATCTGGAGGTCAACCAGATCCCAGGTTCCGCTGTTCCGATACAGCCTTTTTCCCTTTTTGGGATAATCGGAAACATCCTGTTCGAGGCGCTGCCCCATGACCAGGCATACCAGGGTGTCATTGCCATCATTGACGATGGTATGAGCGGCCATATTGCGCGGCAGACCCACGAAATCACCCTTGCCAAGGCGATATGAGTCACCTTCGACAATGAGCGTTCCCAAACCCGACAGAACGTAAACGCATTCCTCTTCGTAAAGGTGCTTGTGATACTCGGTGGCCTCGTACCCTGGCTCGACATAGATCATATGCACGCCGACATGGTTCATTCCGACCGCATCGCCCAGCGACTTGTCGATGCGAACGGCATTGGCGTTCAGAAAATGAACCTTGCGCTCGCCGGCCATGGATTCGATATCAGCAGCCTTGAGCAAAAGCTTGCGCGTATTCATGGTCCCCGTATCCCCCTTGTGTGACAGTGCCGGAAATGGCTTTTACTGGACGCCCGGGCGATAACCCGGCTCTCGAAGCGCGTGCCGGGCCTCGGCTTCAGCCTTGAGCGCACCCAACCCCTGATCTAACGCTTTCGCAAGCATCCTGTTCATAAGCCCGGGCAGCAGTCGTGCAAGCAGTCCCTCAAAGGACTCGGCTGTGCGCACGCGCGTACCGCCTTCTGATTCCTCGAACCTCCAGGTATGCACCGCACGAATCCCGAATGTACGGCCACTCCAGGCCAGTTCCGTGGGGGCATTCACATGCTCAAGTCTGGACACGATCCTGCTTCCTCCTGCCACCCAAACAAAGCGGCTACCTGGACTGAACGGCCCCTCCAGTTGAATACGGGAAACACTCGCATTCCAGGTTGGCCATGCTTCAAGATCACTCAGAACCTGCCAGACTGTCTGGACAGGGGCTGCAATCTTCGTTTCGGCTTCCGCGCAGGCCGGCGCACTTCTGTTCACTTCCATGGAGTACAAGTCACTTCTCCCCAGGCATGTCATTCGAGAACTATGGTCGTGGTGCTCAGGCATCCCTGAAAAGTTGGATGGCCTCATCCAGCCGCTGCACGGCGTGCACCGCCATGCCGGCGATCTTCTGCTTGGGCTGGTTCGCGGCCGGCACGATGGCCTGGGTGAAGCCTAGCTTGGCGGCCTCCTTGAGCCTTTCCTGCCCGCGCTGCACCGGACGAATCTCGCCGGCCAGCCCCACTTCGCCGAACATCACCAGCTTGTCGGGCAGCGGCTGGCTCTTGAGCGACGACACGATCGCCGCCAGCACGGCGAGGTCGGCTGCGGGCTCGCTGATCTTCACGCCGCCGACCGCGTTGACGAACACATCCTGATCAAAACAGGCGACGCCGGCATGACGGTGCAGCACAGCGAGCAGCATGGCGAGTCGATTCTGTTCGAGGCCGACCGATAGCCGGCGCGGGCTCGGCGCATGGCTCGAATCGACGAGCGCCTGGATCTCGACCAACAGCGGCCGCGTGCCTTCCTGCGTCACCAGCACGCAGGAGCCAGGCACCGGCTCGCCGTGGCGCGACAGGAAAATCGCCGAAGGATTGGACACGCCTTTCAGGCCCTTCTCGGTCATTGCGAACACGCCGATTTCGTTGACCGCGCCGAAGCGGTTCTTGAACGCACGCACCAGCCGGAACGACGAGCCGGTGTCGCCCTCGAAATACAGCACGGTATCGACGATATGCTCGAGCACGCGCGGGCCGGCGATCGCGCCTTCCTTGGTGACATGGCCAACCAGGATGATCGAGCAGCCGGTCTGCTTGGCGTGGCGCGTCAGCTGCGCGGCGCATTCGCGCACCTGCGCGACCGAGCCGGGAGCCGAGGTCAGCGCCTCGGAATAGATCGTCTGGATCGAGTCGATCACTGCGACCTCAGGCTTCAGGTCCGACAACTGGGCCAGGATGGCTTCGAGCCGAATCTCGGGCAGTACCGGCAGATGCGTTTCGGGCAGGCTCAGGCGCCGCGCGCGCAACGCCACCTGGCGAGCCGATTCCTCGCCGCTGACATAAAGCGTTTTCAGGTTGTCGGAAAGCCCCGCCAGCGCCTGCAGCAGCAGCGTCGACTTGCCGATGCCGGGGTCGCCGCCGATCAGTACCACCCCGCCCGGCACCAGCCCGCCGCCCAGCACTCGGTCGAGTTCGCCAATGTCGGTGGCGATACGACTTTCTTCCGAGGCCTCGACGTCATGCAGCAGTTGCACGGTGCTGGTCGCTGCCAGCGCGGCGAATCGCGGCTTGGCCGATTCTGCGATGGTCTCGACCAGCGTGTTCCAGGCGTTGCAGTGCGGGCACTGCCCCTGCCATTTCGGCAGCGTGCCGCCGCATTCGGTGCAGGTATAGATTGTTTTTGTTTTGGCCATGAGGCGTGTGTACCGCTTAAGCGGGGAACACGCCGGTCGATAGATACCGATCGCCGCGGTCGCAGACGATGGAGACAATGACCGCGTTTTCGACTTCCTTCGACACCTGCAGCGCTGCCCACAAAGCGCCACCGGATGAGATGCCGGCGAAGATCCCCTCCTCGCGCGCCAGCCGGCGGGTCGTTTCCTCGGCGTTCCACTGGCTGACGTAAATCATGCGATCGACCCGGTCATAGTCGCAGATCTCCGGCACGTATTCATCCGGCCACTTGCGAATGCCCGGGATCTGCGCGCCTTCGGTAGGCTGCACGCCGATGATCTGGATGTCGGGATTCTGTTCCTTGAGATAGCGCGAACAACCCATGATCGTGCCGGTAGTGCCCATGCTGGATACGAAATGGGTGATCTTGCCTTGCGTGTCGCGCCAGATTTCCGGTCCGGTGGTGCGGTAGTGCGCCTCGGGGTTATCGGGATTGGCGAACTGGTCGAGGATCTTGCCGATGCCCTGCTTTTCCATCGAGATCGCCAGGTCGCGCGCGCCTTCCATGCCAGCTTCCTTGCTGACCAGCTGCAGCTCGGCGCCGAAGGCACGCATCGTCTGGCGCCGCTCGATCGACAAGTGCTCGGGCATGATCAGGATCAGCTTGTAGCCGCGCATGGCGGCCGCCATCGCCAGCGCAATACCGGTGTTGCCGCTGGTCGCTTCGATCAGGGTGTCGCCCGGCTTGATGTCGCCGCGCGCCTGGGCGGCGTCGATCATCGACAAGGCCGGGCGGTCCTTGACCGAACCGGCAGGGTTATTGCCTTCGAGCTTGGCCAGGACAATGTTGCTGGTCACGCCCGGCATGCGCTTGAGGCGCACCAGCGGCGTGTTGCCGACGCAGTCTTCGATGGTTTTGTAGGAACTCATGACTTCAGCAAGTGTTCGACGTAGCGCGCGGTACCTTCTTCCACGCTGTAGAACGGATGATCATACCCCGCCTGGCGAAGGGCCGATATATCGGCTTCTGTAAAACTTTGATACTTGCCCTTGAGCGCCTCGGGAAAGGCGATGTAGCTGATCAGGCCCTGGGACTGCATCTGCTCCAGCGTCAGGGCCGAATGACCCTCGGCTGCCCGGCAGGCGTTCACGGCTGCCACCGCGACGTCGTTGAAGCTCTGGCAGCGCCCGGTCCCGACGTTGTAGATGCCGGAGACGTCGGGGTGGTCGAGAAACCACATGTTGACCCGCACCACGTCCTCGACCGACACGAAATCGCGGCGCTGCTCGCCGTTGGGATAGTCGTCGCACCCCTCGAACAGCTTCACCCGGCCTTCGGCGCGATACTGGTTGGTGAAGTGGAAAGCCACCGAGGCCATGCGGCCCTTGTGCTGCTCGCGCGGTCCATAGACGTTGAAATAGCGGAATCCGACGATCTGCGCGGTGCGCTGGTTCCACAGGCGGCGCACGCTCTGGTCGAACAGGAACTTGGAATAGCCGTAGACGTTGAGCGGCGACTCGAACTCGCGCGACTCGGAGAACACGCGCCCGCTGCCGTACACGCTGGCCGACGAGGCGTAGAGGAACTGCGCGCCGTCATCCTGGCAGAACTTCAGCAACGCGCTGGAATAGCGGTAGTTGTTCTCCATCATGTAGCGGCCGTCGGTTTCCATCGTGTCCGAGCAGGCACCTTCGTGGAAGATGGCCGCCACGCTGCCGTCGAGCACCCCCTGCTCGACCATGTCGAGGAACTCGGCCTTGTCGAGGTAGTCGGCGATCTCGCAATCGGTCAGGTTCTTGAACTTGTCCGCCTTGGTCAGGTTGTCGACCGCGATGATGTTGGTCTCGCCGCGCTCGTTGAGCGCCTTGACGATGTTGGCGCCGATGAAGCCCGCGGCTCCGGTGACAACGGTGTATTGAGTCATGCTGCTTCTCCAAAGACTTCGTCGGCAGTGGCCACGGCCGTGCCGAATTTACCCACCACGATGCCCGCGGCGCGATTCGCCAGCCGCATCGCCTCGATACCATCCGCGCCCGCCGCCATGGCGGCAGCCAATGAGGCGATGACGGTGTCGCCCGCACCGGATACATCGAACACTTCCTGCGCCAGCGTCGGCTCATGATGCGCGCCTGCCGCGTCGAACAGGCTCATGCCCTCCTCGCTGCGGGTGACCAGCAGGGCATCGAGCTGAAAGCTGGCCCGCACGGCGGCGGCCTTGTCGGCGAATTCCGCCTCGGTTCTCCAGTTTCCCGCCACTTCGCGGAACTCGCTACGATTTGGCGTGATCAGCGTCGCCCCGGTGTAGCGCGCCCAGTCATCTCCCTTGGGATCGACCAGGATCGGCTTGTTCGCGGCGCGCGCGAGCTCGATCATGCGGGTGACGTGCGTCAGCCCGCCCTTGCCGTAATCCGACAGCACCACCACGTCGCAACCGGCCAGCAGTTGCGCGTAGGCCTCCAGCTTGGCGGCCAGCACTTCGTGCCCCGGCTGGGTCTCGAAATCGACCCGCAGCAACTGCTGCTGGCGGCCGATGACGCGCAGCTTGGTGATGGTGGAAAACGCAGGGTCTTCGTGCAGGTGCACGCCGAACGGCTCGGCTTCGAGCAGCGCACGCAGGGCCAGGCCGGCCTCGTCGCGGCCCGCCACCGACAGCAAGGTCACCTGCGCGCCGAGCGCGGCGGCGTTGCGCGCGACGTTGCCCGCTCCGCCGATGCGGTCCTCGTTGCGCGTAACGTGCACCACCGGCACCGGAGCCTCGGGCGAGATGCGCGAAACGTCGCCGAACCAGTAACGGTCGAGCATCACGTCGCCCACCACCAGGATGCGGGCCTGCCGGACAGCATCACGCAAGGACATTACTGGCGTCCAATCGGCAGGTAGTCGAAGCCCATGCCGCGCATGGCCTGCGGGTCATAGAGGTTGCGGCCGTCGAACACCAGGGGCGATTTCAGCAAGGCCTTCATGGTGTCGAAGTTGGGGCTGCGGAACACCTTCCACTCGGTCACGATCAGCAGCGCATCGGCTCCCTTCAGCGCGTCCATCGGGCTGTCGACCATCAGCAGGTCGCTGCGCTCGCCGTAGATGCGGCGGGTTTCCTCCATCGCGGCCGGGTCGTAGGCCGACACGCTCGCGCCCATGGCCCACAGCGCTTCCAGCATGGTGCGGCTGGGCGCTTCGCGCATGTCGTCGGTGTTCGGCTTGAACGCCAGGCCCCACATGGCAAAGCGCTTGCCCTTGAGATCCTTGCCCAGGCGCGCCGTCAGCTTGTTGACCAGGATATGCTTCTGCGCCTCGTTGGCTTCTTCCACCGCGTCGAGCACGCGCAGCGGGACGCCGTTTTCCTGACCGGTACGGCGCAGCGCCTGCACGTCCTTGGGAAAGCACGATCCGCCATAGCCGCAGCCCGCATAGAGGAAGTGGTAGCCGATGCGCGGATCGGATCCGATGCCGTGGCGCACCTGCTCGATGTCGGCGCCAAGTTTTTCGGCCAGAACGGCCAGTTCGTTCATGAAGGAAATGCGCGTCGCCAGCATGGCGTTGGCAGCGTACTTCGTCAGTTCGGCGCTGCGCACGTCCATAACGGTCAGACGATCATGGTTGCGCTGGAACGGTGCGTAAAGCTGGCGCAACAGGGCCGTCGCCTTGTCGCTGTCGGTTCCGATCACGATGCGGTCGGGCTTCATGAAGTCGTCCACCGCCGCACCTTCCTTGAGGAACTCGGGATTCGAGGCCACGTTGAACTCGATGGCGGCGCCCCGCTTCTGCAGTTCTTCCTGCAGGGCCGCTTTCACCTTGTCTGCCGTGCCCACCGGCACCGTGGACTTGTCGACCACCAGCTTGTAGTCGCTCATGTGCCGGCCGATATTGCGTGCCGCCGCCACCACGTACTGCAGGTCGGCCGAGCCGTCCTCGTCCGGCGGCGTGCCGACCGCAATGAACTGGATCTGGCCGAATGCCACCGATTCCTCGATGTCGGTCGTAAATGACAACCGGCCCGCCTCGACGTTGCGCTTCACCATGTCTTCGAGACCCGGCTCGTAGATCGGAATGCCGCCCGATCTCAGGATCTCGATCTTTCTCGGATCGAGATCCAGGCACAGCACTTCGTTGCCCACTTCGGCCAGACACGTCCCGGTCACCAGGCCGACGTAGCCTGTCCCGATTACGGTGATTTTCACAACGTTTCCCCCTGAGTCTAAGTCTTGTCGAGTTCGGATTGAATCTGGCTGAGCGCTGCCAACGGGTCGTCAGCTGCGGTAATGGGCCGTCCGATGACCAGATCGCTCGATCCGGCACGGATTGCCTCGGCCGGCGTCATGATGCGGCGCTGGTCGCCCAAGTCGGACCCTGCGGGCCGGATGCCGGGCGTCACCAGCCTGAAGCCGTCCCCGAGTTCGGCTCTCAGCATGGCTGTCTCCTGCGCCGAACAGACTACGCCGTCCAGTTTGCAGGATTGCGTCAGGCGCGCCAGCCGCAGCACCTGGTCCGCCGGACTGCCGGCCACCCCCACCTCGCCGAGCTCCTCTGCGCTCATGCTGGTCAGCACGGTCACCGCGATCAGATAGGGGCGATTGGGCAAGCCCGCCAGCGCTTCGTGCGCGGCGGCCATCATGCGGCGCCCGCCCGAGGCGTGGACGTTCATCATCCAGACGCCCAGCCCCGCTGCTGCGCGACATGCGGCTGCCACGGTATTGGGGATGTCGTGGAATTTCAGGTCCAGGAACACCTCGTAGCCACGTGCCACCAGCCCGCGCACGAAATCCGGCCCGGCCAGCGTGAACAGTTCCTTGCCCACCTTCAGCCGGCAAAGCCCAGGATCGAGGCGCTCCACCAGCGCCAGCGCCGACGCCGCATCCGGAAAATCCAGCGCCACGATGATCTTGTGTTTCATTCCCACCTTCTTCTCCCCGCTCCCTAGCCTTCGCCTTCGCGTCGTTCCGGATCGAAACTGTCCCAGCGTCCGCAGGCCGGGCACCGCCAGAAGAACTGCTTGGCCTTGAAACCGCAACTGCCGCACTGATAACGCATCATGCGCTGGCTGTGGGCCGCCACCAGGCTCTTCTCGACCTGCAGCAGTTCCCGGGTTTCCGGCTCGGCATTGACCAGTTCGGCCTCGAGCAGGCGATCCAGCGTGCGCAGGCTCGGATTACGGCGCAGTTCCTCACGTGCCAGCCGGCTCGCGGCCGATGCTCCCTCGGACTCCGAGACGGCGATATACAAGGTATTGAACACATCCTGTGTAGGCTGGCGGGCGTACAGCGCGCGCAGCCACTGCACCCCCTCCTCGAGCCGGCCGAGCTGACGATAACTGGCCAGCACCCGGTCCACCACCAGGGCCATGTGGTTTGCACTTTGGGTTTCGACCATGCGCCAGTCGGCAATGGCTTCTTCATGGCGGCCTGCAGCCGCATCGAGATCGCCCGCCATCAGGTTGGCGCGCACTGACTGCCGGTTCGCAGTCAAAGCCTGCTGCAGATGAGATGCCGCAGCCTCCGGGTTGCCCCTGGCCGCTTCCAGCAGAGCCAGTTCGCAGTAGAAATGCGCGATGTCGGCATTGAGGGGCTTGCTGGTGTCCTTTTCCAGCAGGCGGGCGGCATCGATGGCTTTTTGCCAGTCCTTTTCCTGCACGAAGATTTCCAGCAGGTAGGTGCGCGCCTGGCCGTGCTGGGGCGTTTCAAGCAGCTTGGTGAACACCTGCTCGGCCCGGTCGAGCAGGCCGGCCTTGAGATAGTCCTGGCCGAGCTCGCACATGGCGCGCAACTTCTGGTCTTCGGCGAGGCCTTCTCGCTCGAGCAGGTTCTCGTGCATGCGAATGGCGCGGTCGAGTTCGCCGCGGCGGCGGAACAACCCGCCCAGCGCAAAGTGCAGGTCGATGGTTTCAGGTTCGAGCTTGACGACCTCGAGGAAGGCCTCGATCGCCTTGTCGGGCTGCTCGTTCAGCAGAAAATTGAGGCCGCGGAAATAGGAATTGGGCAGAGCGCGTGACTCGGTCACCACCTGGCGGATATCGACCCGCGCCGCCAGCCAGCCCAGGGCGAAAAACAGGGGGAAAGCCAGCAGCCACCAGAATTCGAATTCCATCTCGGCTTACACGACCGGCATGTCGGTCGTCATGCTGGTATCCGGTTCGCTGGTACCGGTCTTGCGTGAAATTTCCCGGCGCAAGCGGAACACGGTCGGCAACAGGGCGAGCGCTCCCGTCATGGCGCCGAGCACAAACGCCAATCCAAGCAGCACGATGAGCGGCGCCTCCCAGACATATCCCAGGTAGGAATAGAACGTCGCGGTATGGCTGTTCTTGAGCGCAAAGCCCAATACCAGCAAGAACACCAGCAGCTTGAGCACGAGCCCCAGATAGCGTGTCAAAGTTTTCATGAATGTTCGCGAAAGTTTGGGCCCCATTCTACCTTTGCACGCGGGCTTCCCAAAGTGCAGCGGTAAAAGAAAACGGCGCATAAAGCGCCGTTTTCATATAGACCTGCCGCTTTTTCAGAGCGGAAAATCCACGCGGTCCCGCAACTCCTTGCCCGCCTTGAAGTGAGGCACGTACTTGGCCGGAACCTGTACGCGCTCGCCGGACTTGGGATTGCGGCCGAGACGGGCGGGCCGATAGCTCAGGCTGAAGCTGCCAAAGCCGCGAATCTCGATGCGCTCGCCGCGCGACAGGTTCTTTGCCAGCGCGTCGAGGATCGTCTTCACCGCCATTTCGATATCCGCAACCGAAAATTGCGAATGCCGCGCCGCCAGCTGAGAAATCAACTCGGACTTGGTCATGGATTACTCGGCGTTCTTGTTATCGAGCTTGGCCTTCAGCAGTGCGCCGAGGTTGGTCGAACCAGTCGCGGCAGCAGCGGATTCGGCAGCGAATTTCTTCATGGCGGAATCCTGCTCGTTCATGTCCTTGGCCTTGATCGACAGGTTGATCACGCGGTTCTTGCGATCGACGTTGATGATCATGGCTTCGACTTCGTCGCCTTCCTTGAAGTGGCTGCGCATGTCTTCGACGCGGTCACGCGAGACTTCGGATGCACGCAGGTAGCCTTCCATGTCGCTGTCCAGCTGCACGGTGGCGCCCTTGGGTTCCACGGTCTTGATGGTGCCCTTGACGATGCTGCCCTTCTCGTGACCGGTCGCGTAGCTGGTCAGCGGATCGCCTTCGAGCTGCTTGATGCCCAGCGAGATGCGCTCGCGCTCGAGGTCGATGCCCAGCACGACGGCTTCCACTTCCTGGCCCTTGCGGAAATTGCGCACGGCCTCTTCGCCCGGAATGCTCCAGGACAGGTCGGACAGGTGAACCAGACCGTCGATGCCGCCAGGCAGGCCGATGAACACGCCGAAGTCGGTGATCGACTTGATCGCGCCGCTGACCTTGTCGCCCTTCTTGTGGTTCATCGAGAAGTCTTCCCACGGGTTGGACTTGCACTGCTTCATGCCCAGCGAGATGCGACGCTTGTCTTCGTCGATATCCAGCACCATGACTTCGACTTCGTCGCCCAGCTGGACGATCTTGGAGGGGCTGACGTTCTTGTTGGTCCAGTCCATTTCGGAAACGTGCACCAGGCCTTCGATGCCCTCTTCGATCTCGACGAATGCGCCGTAGTCGGTCAGGTTGGCAACCTTGCCGAACATGCGGGTGCCCTGCGGGTAGCGGCGGGCGATGCCGACCCACGGATCGTCACCCAGCTGCTTGATGCCGAGCGACACGCGGTTCTTCTCGGTGTCGTAGCGCAGGATCTTGGCTTCGAGTTCCTGGCCGACCTGCACCACTTCGGAGGGGTGCTTGACACGGCGCCAGGCCATGTCGGTGATGTGCAACAGGCCGTCGATGCCACCCAGGTCCACGAACGCGCCGTAGTCGGTGATGTTCTTGACGATGCCCTTGACGATGGAGCCTTCCTTCAGGTTTTCCATCATCGCTTCGCGGTCGGCACCCATGGTCTCTTCGAGCACGGCACGGCGCGACACCACGACGTTGTTGCGCTTGCGGTCGAGCTTGATGACCTTGAATTCCATTTCCTTGTATTCGAAGGGCGTGGTGTCCTTGACCGGACGCATGTCGACCAG
>JBFHQA010000071.1:0-12585 GCA_041592455.1 Thiobacillus sp.
ATGATGAGCCTCTACACGCGCCGCATCTGGATCAATCGCATCGGCATCACCCTGTCCATGGTGGCGATGAGCCTCGGCCTGATCGCGTTGATGTGGATCCTGTGGACCCTGTTTTCAAAAGGGTTTGCAGCATTGAGCTGGGATCTGTTCACCCAGGACACGCCCGCGCCGGGTTCGGAGGGGGGCGGTCTGCGCAACGCCATCGTCGGCAGCGGCCTGATACTGCTGTTTTCCATGCTGATCTCGACGCCGATCGGCATCCTGGCAGGCATCTACCTGGCTGAATTCGGACGTGTATCCAAATTCGCATCGTTCACCCGCTTCATGACCGACATCATGCTGTCGGCGCCGTCCATCGTCATCGGTCTGTTCGTCTATGCGCTCATTGTTGCAACGACAGGCGGCTTTTCCGGGTGGGCGGGTTCGCTGGCACTATCGCTGATCGCGATCCCGGTCGTGGTGCGCACCACCGAAAACATGCTGAAGCTGGTGCCGACCAGCTTGCGCGAAGCGGCATTTGCCGTGGGGGCCCCCCGCTGGCAGGTCTCGCTCAAAGTCACCTTGAGGGCGGTGAAGTCCGGCGTGGTGACCGGCGTGCTGCTCGCGATGGCACGCATTACCGGCGAGACTGCGCCTCTCCTGTTTACCGCGCTGAATAACCAGTTCTTCAGCACGAACATGGCCGAACCCATGGGCAACCTGCCCGTGGTGATCTACCAGTTTGCGCTGAGCCCCTACGACAACTGGGTCAGCCTGGCCTGGGGCGGGGCGCTGCTGATTGCATTCCTGGTGCTGGCGGTCAATATCGGCGTGCGCGTCGTATTCCGCAACAAAGACAAACGTTAATTCCTTCGGAGCGAAGCTGTGCCCAATCAATCCATGTCCGATCATGTCTTGCCGAACAGCGATGAGGTTGCCCTGCAGGTCCGTAACCTGGATTTCTACTACGGCGACTTCAAGGGCCTCTCCAACGTCAATCTGGATGTCGCCCACAAGAAGGTGACTGCGTTCATCGGTCCGTCGGGATGTGGTAAATCCACCTTGCTGCGCACCTTCAATCGCATGTACGACCTGTATCCGGGGCAGCGCGCAGAAGGCGAGATCCTGTTCCACGGCAAGAACCTGCTCGACAAGAGCCAGGACGTGAACCTGGTGCGTGCGAAGATCGGCATGGTGTTCCAGAAGCCGACGCCGTTCCCGATGACGATCTACGAAAACATCGCATTCGGCGTGCGCCTGTATGAGCGCATGTCGAAAAGCGCGATGGACGATCGGGTCGAATGGGCGCTCAACAAGGCGGCACTCTGGGGCGAAGTGAAAGACAAGCTGCAGCAGAGCGGATTGTCGCTCTCGGGTGGCCAGCAGCAGCGCCTGTGCATCGCGCGTGCGGTAGCGGTCAAGCCCGAAATCGTCTTGCTGGACGAGCCGACCTCGGCGCTGGACCCCATTTCCACGGCCAAGATCGAAGAACTCATCAATGAACTGAAAAGCGATTACACGATCGCCATCGTCACCCACAACATGCAGCAGGCCGCGCGGATCTCCGACTACACGGCGTTCATGTACCTGGGTGAGCTCATCGAATTCAACGAGACCGGCACCATTTTCATGCGGCCGGGCAAGAAGCAGACGGAAGACTACATCACCGGCCGCTTCGGCTGATACGGCAGGCCCCGTGTCCTGGCGGTTGACCGTGGTAAGCGATGCGCTTAACATCGCGCACTTTTGTTTGGCGGAATCCCATGCGTAAAAAGCTCGTAGCCGGTAACTGGAAAATGCATGGCAGCCTGGCGGAAAACGCTGCGTTGCTGTCTTCACTGAAGCCCGCGCTGGCCGGCATCGATGCCGTGGTGTGCGTGCCTTTCCCCTATCTCGCGCAGGCCCAGGCAGCGCTGGCGGGTTCCTCCATCGCATGGGGGGCACAAAATGTTTCCGAGCAGGCCAAAGGCGCGTTTACCGGCGAGGTGTCCGCTTCCATGCTGCTGGATTTCGGCTGCAAGTATGTCATCGTGGGTCACTCCGAGCGACGCAGCCTGTATGGCGAATCCGACGCCGTGGTCGCCAGCAAGTACAAGGCTGCACAGGCAGCAGGCCTGATCCCGATCCTGTGCGTCGGCGAATCGCTGGAAGAGCGCGAGTCGGGCGTGACCGAGTCGGTCGTCGCGCGTCAACTCGATGCCGTGATCGAACTGGCTGGTGTGGCCTCGCTGGCCAACGCCATGGTGGCCTACGAACCGGTGTGGGCGATCGGTACGGGCAAGACCGCAACCCCGGACCAGGCGCAGGCAGTGCATGCCTTTATTCGCGGCAAGATCGCCGCCCTTGATTCTGCCATCGCAAACCAGTTGATTATTCAATATGGGGGTAGCGTAAAAGCTGCAAATGCGGCAGAATTAATGGCTCAGCCGGATATCGACGGTGGTCTCATCGGGGGCGCTTCCCTGGTAGCCGAAGAGTTCGTTGCAATTTGCAAGGCTGCTGCCAAGTAAAGAGTCTGATTTTATGGAAACGCTGGTCTGGATCGTTCACATTGTCGTTGCTGTTGCCGTGATTGCGCTGGTTTTGCTGCAGCACGGCAAGGGTGCTGACATGGGCGCAGCCTTTGGCGGGGGGTCGTCGGGAAGCCTGTTCGGTTCTACGGGTTCTGCCAATTTCCTGAGCCGTACCACGGCGATCCTGGCGACGGTGTTTTTCCTGACCAGCTTGACGCTGGCCTATTTCGGTCTGCAGCAGCACAAGTCGACCAGCGTGCTGGATCGGGCTGCCGTACCGGCCCCGGCCACTCAGCCTGCTGCACCTGCACAGGGTGCAGGATCGAAGGCGGGAGACATCCCGCAGTAACACAGTTCTTGAGCAGGGTTTTCCTGTAATCTTCCGTGCGGAAGCACATGGCCGACGTGGTGGAATTGGTAGACACGCTATCTTGAGGGGGTAGTGACCTTGGTCGTGCGAGTTCGAGTCTCGCCGTCGGCACCATCAAATTTCCTGATTTGTTCATTAGCGTTCGCTATTGGATAAGCATCTGATTTTTAAGACATAAATACCATTTTTTCGGCTTGACAGTCGACGCTCTGCACTAATACACTCGGTTCATAATTACTTAACAGCCTGTTACAGGCGAAGTCGGAGGAACCCAGTGCTGGAGAATTACCTCCCCATTCTGTTGTTTATTCTGGTCGGCCTGGCCTTTGGGGTGGGACCGATTGTTGCGGGCCTCCTGCTGGCCCCGAACCGTCCGGACAGCGAAAAGCTCTCGCCCTATGAGTGCGGGTTCGAGGCTTTTGAAGATGCGCGCATGAAGTTCGACGTGCGCTACTACCTCGTTGCCATCCTGTTCATCCTGTTCGATCTCGAGATCGCGTTCCTGTTTCCTTGGGCCATCGTGCTGGAGGAGATCGGCTTGGCCGGTTTCGTCGCGATGATGGTCTTTCTTGGCATCCTGGTGGTCGGCTTCATCTACGAGTGGATGAAGGGGGCGCTGGAATGGGAGTGATGTATTCCATGGAGGGCGCGGCATGAGCATCGAAGGCGTTCTCGAGCAGGGTTTCGTCACCACCAAGGCCGACCAGCTCATCAACTACATGCGCACCGGCTCGATGTGGCCGATGACTTTCGGCCTGGCGTGTTGCGCGGTCGAAATGATGCAGGCCGGCGCGTCGCGCTACGACCTCGACCGCTTTGGCATCGTGTTTCGTCCCAGTCCGCGCCAGTCCGACGTCATGATCGTCGCCGGTACCTTGTGCAACAAGATGGCGCCGGCGTTGCGCAAGGTCTACGACCAGATGGCCGAGCCGCGCTGGGTGATCTCGATGGGTTCGTGTGCCAACGGCGGCGGCTACTACCACTATTCGTATTCGGTGGTGCGCGGTTGCGACCGCATCGTGCCGGTCGACATCTACGTGCCGGGTTGTCCGCCCACCGCGGAAGCCTTGCTGTTCGGCATCATCCAGTTGCAGAACAAGATCCGTCGAACCAACACCATCGCCCGTTAATCGCCATGCCGACGAAGCTGGAAGCACTTTCTGCCAACCTGAAAACTATTCTTGCCGACGCGCTGGTGCAGGCGGACGAGCGCCTGGGCGAACTGACGCTGATCGTCAAGCCGCAGTCCTATGCGGCGGCCATGCGTACCTTGCGTGACCACCCCGATTGCCGTTTCGAGCAGTTGATCGACTTGTGCGGAATGGATTATTCCGGCTACGGCGACGGCGCCTGGGAGGGCGCGCGGTTCGCCGTGGTGGTTCATCTGCTGTCCGTGAGCCGCAACCAGCGGGTGCGGGTGCGAGTTTTCTGCCCCGAGGACGATCTTCCGGTCGTCGCGTCGGTCGTCGATATCTGGCCATCGGCCAACTGGTTCGAGCGCGAGGCCTTCGACCTGTTCGGGATCGTGTTCGAGGGGCATCCGGACCTGCGCCGGATCCTGACCGATTACGGCTTCATCGGCCATCCGTTCCGCAAGGATTTTCCCCTGTCGGGCAACGTCGAGATGCGCTATGACCCGACCCAGCAACGCGTGATCTATCAACCCGTATCGATCGAACCGCGCGAAATCGTGCCGCGCATCGTGCGTGACGAAAGCTATGGGGAAGGGCGCTGATGTCTGAAATCCGCAACTACACGATGAACTTCGGCCCCCAGCATCCGGCGGCGCATGGCGTGCTGCGCCTGGTGCTCGAACTGGACGGCGAAGTGATCCAGCGTGCCGACCCGCACATCGGCCTTCTGCACCGCGCTACCGAAAAGCTGGCCGAGCACAAGACCTTCATCCAGTCGGTGCCCTACATGGATCGTCTCGACTATGTGTCGATGATGGTCAACGAACACGCTTACGTGATGGCGATCGAGAAGCTCCTCGGCATCGAGGTGCCCGAGCGTGCGCAGTACATCCGCGTGATGTTCGACGAGATCACCCGCATCCTCAACCACCTGCTGTGGCTGGGCGCGCACGCGCTCGACGTCGGCGCGATGACCGTGTTCCTCTACGCGTTCCGCGAGCGCGAAGACCTGATGGACTGCTACGAGGCCGTGTCGGGCGCGCGCCTGCATGCGGCCTATTACCGTCCAGGCGGGGTGTACCGCGACCTGCCGGATTCGATGCCGCAGTACCAGGCGCAGCACACGCGCAACGAAGCGGCGATGAAGTCGATGAACGCCAACCGCCAGGGTTCGCTGCTCGATTTCATCGAGGATTTCACGAATCGTTTTCCGACCTATGTCGACGAATACGAAACCCTGCTGACCGACAACCGCATCTGGAAGCAGCGGACCGTCGGCATCGGCGTGGTGACGCCGGAAAGGGCACTGGCGCTCGGCTTTACAGGCCCGATGTTGCGCGGCTCCGGCGTGGAGTGGGACGTACGCAAGAAGCAGCCGTACGAAGTCTACGATCGCATGGATTTCGACATTCCTGTTGGCACCAACGGCGACTGCTATGACCGTTATCTGGTGCGTATCGAGGAAATGCGCCAGTCGAACCGCATCATCAGGCAGTGCGTGGACTGGTTGCGCAAGAACCCGGGGCCGGTGATCGTCGAAAACCACAAGGTCGCGCCACCGTCCCGGATCGACATGAAGCAGAACATGGAAGAGCTGATCCACCACTTCAAGCTCTTTACCGAAGGCATGCACGTGCCGGCGGGCGAGGCGTATGCCTCTGTCGAGCATCCCAAGGGCGAATTCGGCATCTACCTGGTGTCGGACGGGGCCAACAAGCCCTACCGCCTGAAGATTCGCGCGCCCGGATACGCCCACCTCGCTGCGCTGGACGAAATGAGCCGCGGCCACATGATTGCGGACGTCGTGGCCATCATCGGCACGCAGGACATTGTTTTTGGGGAGATCGACCGCTGATGTTGTCACCAGAATCCCTGGCGCTGATCGACGTGGAAGTCGCCAAGTATCCGGCCGAGCAGAAGCAGTCTGCGGTCATGGGCGCATTGCGCATTGCGCAGGCCGAAAGCGGCTGGCTTAAGCCCGAGATGATCGAGTACGTGGCCGACTATCTGGACATGCCGGCCATCGCCGCCTACGAAGTCGCCACGTTCTACAACATGTATGACACCCGGCCCACCGGGCGTCACAAGATCACCTTGTGCACCAACCTGCCGTGCATGCTGATGGGCGCGGGCGAACTGGGCGAGCATCTGAAGGAGAAGCTGGGCATTGGATTCGGCGAAACCACCGAGGATGGCCGCTTCACGCTCAAGGAAGGCGAGTGCATGGGCGCCTGCGGGGACGCGCCGATGTGCCTGCACAACAACCACAAGATGCACACCCATCTGACGCCCGAGAAGGTGGACGAACTCCTGGACAAGCTGAAATGAGTTTGCTTTCTCCCGATCACCTGGTCTGCAGTTGGACGCAGGCACTCGACAACCCGGCCTCGCTGGCGACCTACGTGGCCAATGGTGGCTATCAGGCGCTGCGCCGCATCGTCACCGAAAAGGTACCGGGCGACGACATCATCGCCGAGCTCAAGACCAGCGCGCTGCGTGGACGCGGCGGCGCGGGTTTCCCGACCGGGCTCAAGTGGAGCTTCATGCCGCGGGCTTTTCCGGGCGACAAGTACATCGTCTGCAACAGCGACGAGGGCGAGCCGGGCACCTTCAAGGACCGTGACATCCTGCGCTACAACCCGCACCAGCTGATCGAGGGCATGGCGATCGCCGGCTACGTGCTGGGCGCGCGCGTCGGCTACAACTACATCCACGGCGAGATCTTCGAGATCTACGATATCTTCGAGCGGGCGCTGAAGGAGGCGCGCGAGGCGGGCTATCTCGGCGACAACCTGTTCGATACCGATTTCTGCTTCCAGTTGCATGCGCATCATGGCTATGGCGCCTATATCTGCGGCGAGGAAACCGCGCTTCTCGAGTCGATCGAGGGCAAGAAGGGCCAGCCGCGCTTCAAGCCGCCGTTCCCGGCGAGCTTCGGTCTCTACGGCAAGCCGACCACGATCAACAACACCGAGACGCTCGCGTCGGTACCGTGGATCATGCAGCACGGCGGCCAGGCCTTCCTCGAACTGGGCAAGCCCAACAACGGCGGCTCCAAGCTGTTTTCGGTGTCGGGCCACGTCAACAAGCCGGGCAACTACGAGGTGCGGCTCGGCACGCCGTTCTCGGAACTGCTTGCCATGGCAGGCGGGGTTCGCAACGGCCACAAGCTGAAGGCGGTGATTCCCGGCGGTTCGTCGGCCCCGGTCCTGCCCGGCGACATCATGATGGACTGCACGATGGATTTCGATTCCATTGCCAAGGCGGGCTCGATGCTGGGCTCCGGCGCCGTGATCGTGATGGACGAAACCGTCTGCATGGTGCGCGCGCTGGAGCGCCTCTCGTATTTCTACCACGAGGAATCGTGCGGCCAGTGCACGCCCTGCCGCGAAGGCACGGGCTGGATGTACCGGGTGATCCACCGGATCGAGCACGGCCAGGGCCGTCCCGACGACCTGGACCTGCTCAACAGCGTGGCGAGCCACATCGGCGGCCACACCATTTGTGCGCTGGGTGACGCGGCTGCGATGCCGGTGCAAAGCTTCCTTAAACATTTCGGGCATGAGTTCGAGCATCACATCGAACACAAGCGCTGCATGGTCTGAACGGAATAACGATGGCTACGCTCAATATCGAAATTGACGGACGTTCGCTGCAGGTGGAAAGCGGCGAGACCATCATGGATGCGGCCAACCAGGCCGGCATCACGATTCCGCATTTCTGCTACCACAAGAAGCTGTCCATCGCGGCTAACTGCCGCATGTGCCTGGTGCAGGTGGAAAAGGCCCCGAAGCCGCTGCCGGCCTGCGCCACGCCGGTGACCGACGGCATGAAGGTGCATACGCGGTCGGAATACGCGATCAACGCGCAAAAGAGCGTGATGGAGTTCCTGCTCATCAATCATCCGCTCGACTGCCCGATCTGCGACCAAGGCGGCGAGTGCCAGTTGCAGGACCTGGCCGTGGGCTACGGCGGATCGTCGTCGCGCTATCAGGAAATCAAGCGCGTGGTGCGCGAAAAGAACCTCGGTCCGCTGATCGCCACCGACATGACGCGCTGCATCCATTGCAGCCGCTGCGTGCGGTTCGGGCAGGAAATCGCCGGCGTCATGGAGCTTGGCATGGCCGGGCGCGGCGAGCACACCGAGGTGATGCCTTTCCTGGAGACGCAGGTGGCCTCCGAGTTGTCGGGCAACGTCATCGACCTGTGCCCGGTCGGCGCGCTCACCAGCAAGCCGTTCCGCTACACGGCACGCTCGTGGGAACTGTCGCGCCGCCCCTCGATCAGCCCGCACGACAGCCTGGGCTCGAACCTCGAGGTGCACGTCAAGAACAACAAGGTCATGCGCGTGGTGCCGCGCGAGAACGAGGACGTCAACGAATGCTGGCTGGCCGACCGTGACCGCTTTTCCTACGAAGGCCTCAACACCTCCGAGCGCCTGACCCAGCCGATGATCAAGCAGGGCGGGCAGTGGGTCGAGGTGACCTGGCAGGCGGCGCTGGAACATGTCGCTGACAAGCTGAAGACCATTCCGGCATCCCGGATCGGCGCACTGTCGACGCCGTATCGTCCGGCCGAAGAACTCTTCCTGCTGCAGAAGCTGATGCGCAGCATGGGCAGCGGCAACGTCGACCATCGCCTGCGGCAGTCCGATTTCACGCTCGACGACAAGGCGCACGGCGGATTCTGGCTCGGCATGCCGGTGACCTACATGTCGCGCCTCAATCGCATGCTGGTGGTGGGCTCCAATCTGCGCAAGGACCATCCGCTAATGGCGCACCGGATCCGCGAGTCGGTGCGCTGGTATGGCCAGCTCAACCTGATCAATGCGGCGGATGACGAATTCCTGGGCAAGGTGCACGCCAAGCGCATCGTCGCGCCGTCGCAGCTGGCGCCGACGCTGGCAGGCGTCTGCCGTGCACTGGCCGAGCTGAAGAATGTTCCCGTGCCCGGGATCGCCGAACATGGCGTGGCGGACGAGACGGCCCGCAAGATGGCCGAAAGCATCGCCGGTGGTGAAACCCGAGCTGTTTTTCTGGGCAACATGGCGCAGCACCACCCGACGTATTCGCAGATCCATGCCCTGGCGCAGGAAGTGGCGCGCCTGGCGGGCGCCAGTTTCGGCGTGCTGGGCGAGGCAGCCAACAGTGTGGGGGCCGTGGCCGTCGGCGCGATCCCGAGTCGGGGCCCGCTGGGCCAGCCGGCCGTCAAGGGCCTGAACGCGCAGCAAATGCTCGCCGAGCCCTTGAGCGCCTACCTGTTGCTGGGCGTGGAGGCGGAACTCGATACGCACGACCCCGTGACGGCCATGAAGAGCATCAACGCGGCCGACTTCGTGGTGGTGATGTCGCCCTACAAGGGCAAGTCGCTCGATTACGCAGACGTGCTGCTTCCGATCGCCCCCTGGACCGAAACCTCCGGCACCTTCGTCAATACGGAAGGCCGGGTGCAAAGCTTCGGCGCGGTCGTCAAGCCGCTGGGCGAAACGCGTCCGGCCTGGAAGGTACTCCGGGTGCTGGGCAATTTGCTGGGGCTTGAAGGCTTCGATCACGATGATTCAAGAGACGTCCTGCGGGATGCGCTCGGCGAGACCCCGCTTGGTTCGGTTCAGGCATTCCTGACCAATGAGATCAGCAGCGTCGCGCATGATGAGCCGCCTGTCATGGCGGGCCTGGAGCGCGTGGCCGAGGTGCCGATTTATCAAACCGATGCCGTGGTGCGGCGCTCGCCGTCGCTGCAGCGGACGCTCGATGCGGCCCTGCCGGTCGCGCGCATGCACAGCCGGCTGATCGCCCGACTGGGCCTGCAGGAAAACGGTCGCGTGTCGGTACGCCAGACGGCTTCGGCCCTGACGCTGAAGGTGCAGAGAGACGACCTGCTCCCCGACAACTGCGTACGCGTTCCGAGCGGACATCCGCTGACCGCCGGCCTGGGGCCGATGTTCGGTGAAATCAAGGCGGAGCCGGTCTGATGGAGGCTGGATTGATGGAGAGCGTGGGCATGGATTGGGCAGCGGTGCAAACCGTTGCGTGGACACTGGTCAAGATTTTTGCCGTGGTGGTGCCGCTGATGCTGGGCGTGGCGTATCTCACCTACGCCGAAAGAAAGATCATCGGCTGGATGCAGGTGCGCATCGGCCCCAATCGCGTCGGTTTCCAGGGCCTGCTGCAACCGATCGCCGATGGCCTGAAGCTGCTGATGAAGGAAATCATCATTCCTTCCGGCGCCAACCGCGGCCTGTTCATCCTCGGGCCGATCCTCGCCATTGCGCCGGCGCTGGCGGCCTGGGCGGTGATTCCGTTCACCGACACGCTGGTGCTGGCCAACATCAATGCCGGCCTGCTGTACGTGATGGCGATCACCTCGATGGGCGTCTACGGCGTCATCATCGCGGGCTGGGCATCCAACTCCAAGTATGCCTTCCTCGGCGCGATGCGCTCGGCCGCACAGATCGTGTCGTACGAGATCGCCATGGGCTTCGCGCTGGTCGGCGTGCTGATGGCCTCGCAGTCGCTGAACCTGATCGACATCGTGCAGGGCCAGTCGGGCGGGGCGCACCAGTGGTATATCTGGCCGCTGTTCCCGCTGTTCGTCGTCTACCTGATCGCCGGCGTGGCCGAGACCAACCGCGCGCCGTTCGACGTGGCCGAAGGCGAGTCCGAGATCGTTGCCGGCTTCCACGTGGAATATTCGGGCATGGCGTTCGCGGTGTTCTTCCTCGCCGAATACGCCAACATGATCCTGATCGCCGCGCTGACCACGCTGATGTTCCTCGGCGGCTGGCTGTCGCCGGTGGGCTTCCTGCCGGACGGCATCGTCTGGTGGCTGATCAAGACCGGCTTCGTACTGTTCCTGTTCCTGTGGTTCCGCGCCACGTTCCCGCGCTATCGCTATGACCAGATCATGCGCCTGGGCTGGAAAGTGTTCATTCCCATCACCATCGTCTGGATCGTCGTGGTCGGCGGCATGATGCAGACGCCGTATGGTTATCTCTTCCACTGAGCGCGCCATGAAACGGATTACGAACTTCTTCGGCAGCCTGCTCCTGATCGAACTCGTGCGCGGCATGATGCTCACGGGGCGCCACCTGTTCGCACGCAAGATCACGGTGCAATACCCGGAAGAAAAAACGCCGCAGTCGCCGCGCTTCCGCGGCCTGCATGCCTTGCGCCGCTATCCCAACGGCGAGGAGCGCTGTATCGCCTGCAAGTTGTGCGAGGCGGTATGCCCCGCGCTGGCCATCACCATCGAATCGGAAAAGCGCGACGACGGCACGCGGCGTACCACGCGTTACGACATCGACCTGACCAAGTGCATCTTCTGCGGCTTCTGCGAGGAATCCTGCCCGGTCGACTCGATCGTCGAAACCCGCATCCTCGAATATCACGGCGAGAAGAGGGGCGATCTCTATTACACCAAGCCCATGCTGCTTGCGATCGGCGACCAGCATGAAGAGCAGATCGCGAAGGACCGAGCGGCCGATGCGAAATATCGGTAACCGGGGCTCAGGATTCAGGGGCCGGGATTCAGGGAACGAGGCAACGGACGTTGCCGCAAAAGAAATGGGAGGACGGGGCAAGAAGGCTATTCGGTTTGGCAATGGATGCGGCGGCGCAGGATATTCCTGTCCCTGAGTCCTGGATTCCTGACCCCCAAGATATGACTTACACGACCGTGATCTTTTATTTCTTCGCTGCCATCCTGGTGTTTGCCGGCCTGCGGGTGATCACCGCGCGCAACCCGGTGCACGCCGCGCTGTACCTGGTGCTGGCCTTTTTCACCGCTGCCGGGCTGTGGATGCTGCTGGAAGCCGAATTCCTCGCCATCACGCTGGTGCTGGTCTACGTCGGCGCGGTGATGGTGCTGTTCCTGTTCGTCGTGATGATGCTCGACATCAACCTGGACCGGCTGCGCGAGGGCTTCTGGGATTATCTGCCGCTGGCCGGGTTCGTCGCCGTGCTGCTGGTGATCGAGATGGCGCTGATCCTCGGTAGCCGCCACTTTGGCCTCGATGTCATGGGCACGCCGGCACCTCATGCTGCCGACTACAGCAATACCAAGGAGCTGGGGCGGCTGCTGTATACCGAATATGTCTACGCCTTCGAACTCGCCGCGGTCATCCTGCTGGTGGCGATCGTGGCCGCGATCGCCCTGACGCTGCGTCGCCGCAAGGACAGCAAATATCTCGATCCGTCCGAGCAGGTGAAGGTCAAGCGCAATGACCGTTTGCGAATCGTGAAGATGCAGGCCGAAAAGGGATCGGGAGTCAGGATTCAGGACTCAGGGGAGGGGGGCGCATGATTTCCCTGTCGCATTATCTGGTGCTGGGCGGCATCCTGTTTGCCATCGCCGTGCTGGGCAATTTTCTGAACCGCAAGAACGTCATCGTCCTGTTGATGGCGATCGAGCTGATGCTGCTGGCGGTGAACATGAACTTCATCGCGTTTTCGCATTACCTGGGCGACATCCACGGACAGATCTTCGTCTTCTTCATCCTCACCGTCGCGGCGGCGGAATCCGCCATCGGCCTCGCCATCCTGGTAGTACTGGTCCGCAATCTGCGCACAATCACTGTCGATGATCTCGACCA
>JBFHQA010000072.1:0-12557 GCA_041592455.1 Thiobacillus sp.
CCTGCCGATCGACATCGTGGCCGGCGACACCCTGCGCGAAGCGAGCGGACTGGCGATGAGCTCGCGCAACGGCTACCTCGGCGAGGCAGAACGCATCCAGGCGTCGCAGCTGCAGGCCCGTCTCGCCGACATCGTCGCGTCCGTCCGGGCGGGCGAGCGCGACTTCGAAGCCCTGTGCACCACCGCCAGCCGCCACCTGAAAATGGCGGGCTGGCGCGTCGATTACGTCGCGCTGCGCGACGCCGACACGCTGCAGGCGCCCTCGTCGGCAAGCACCCGGCTGGTCGTCCTGGGCGCGGCCTGGCTGGGCTCGACCCGGCTGATCGACAACGTGGATTTTGCCTTGGGCAATTCGGCCTGAAGTTTTATAATATCCGTCCTTTTTTTGTGAGGGCACCGTCATGCAAAGAACGATGCTCAAGTCCAAGCTGCATCGGGCAACCGTCACGCACTCCGAGCTGCATTACGAAGGCTCGTGCGCGATCGACGAATCGTTGCTGGAAGCCGCCAACATCCAAGAATACGAGCAGATCCAGATCTACAACGTCACCAATGGCGAGCGTTTCACCACCTATGCCATCCGAGCCGCGCGCGGATCGGGCATCATTTCGGTGAACGGCGCGGCTGCGCACAAGGCCAATCCCGGCGACCTGGTGATCATTGCCACCTACGCCACCTACAACGAGCTTGAACTGGCGCGCTATGCGCCCGAACTCGTCTACGTGGGCGAAGGCAACTGCATCATGGATACGCGCCACGAGATTCCGGTCCAGGCGGCATAGCGCCGGATCGAAGTGTCCCGAAAAACAAAAAGGCCAGGGAGCGATCCCTGGCCTTTTTGTTGGGCGCGCACCCTGCAGGGCACGCGCATCAGCCGTGCCAATTACCTGGCGCCGGCGACTTCGATCTCGACGCGGCGGTTCGGCGCGAGACAGGTCTTCAGCGTGTCCTTGGCCTGGTTCATGTCGCAATCGACCACCGGCTTGGTGTCGCCCATGCCCACGGTCTTGAACGACTTGGCCTTCACGCCCTTGGACTTGAGGTAGGCCGCCACCGCCTTGGCGCGGGCCAGGGACAGCTTCTGGTTCTGGACGGCATTGCCGGTCTTGTCGGCGTGGCCGGTGACCGTGACCGTCTCGACCGCTCCGGCAGCCTTGATCTGCGCGACCAGTGCATCGAGTTCGCTGCGGCCGGCAGGCGTCAGCGTCTTGATCGAGGCCTTGCCGCTCTTGAACAGGGTGTCGCCGCCGAGGCTCAGCGCCATGTTGGCGCCAGCCCTGGCCGGCGCAGCGGCGGCCGGAGCCGCGAGAGACGCCACGGCAGGCTTGCCGGCTGCGAGATAGGGGTTATTGGCGCCGCCGAACGGCATGCCCATGGACGGCATCGAAGGCATCGCGGGCATACCGCCGAACATGTTCATCATGCTGAACCAGGTGCTGGGATCCCACACGTTGATGGGATTGGCCACGGGCGCGGCGCCCTGGACCTGCACCACCGGCTGGGCCGGGTACATGAACGTGCCCCAGGTGGACTTGTCGCCACCGACCATCTGCGGGTTCATCATGCCGCCCGCCATGCTGCCGTAGAGCTGCGGGTTCATCGGCGCGAACATCAGCGACATGGCGCGCGGATCGGTTGGCGTCATCATCCACTTGACGTAGAAGTTGGGGTCCATCATCTGCGTGCCCATGCCCATCAGCTTGGGATCCATCGGCAGCATGACCCAGCGCATCATCTTGCCCGGATCGGCCATGCTGGTCGCCATCTGCGTGTACCACATCGGGTTCATCATGGCGCCGCCCCAGCGCATGTACATGTTGGGGTCCATGAACTGCATGTAGTTGCCGGTGGTCGCGGGCTGCATCATGGTCGTCATCGAGCGCAGCAAGTTGCCCGGTTCCATCATCTGCGTGCCCAGGGCGGCGACCATCGAGGGATCGGTCATCGCATTGGTCCAGGCTGCGAAAGCGGCCGGATCCTTGAAGGCAGATGCGTTCTGCGTGAAATCGGTCATGCGGTTGACCCACTGGTCGGGCGTCTTGGGCGTGGAAGCAGGCGCCTGCGCCTGGGGGGTCGGCTGGATCATCGGCAACGCCTGGACCTGGGCCTGGGCATGTACGGAAGAAGCGGCCAGGGAAAAGGCCGCAGTGATGGCGAACACAAGAGGGTTGATCTGCATGGAATACTCCAGGGTATGGTCTAAGGGTGTTCGGGGCTTTGCCTAGTGTAGATGGCGCATCACGCCACCATATAAGAGCACTTAATCGTTCGTGCGGAAAAGCATTAGAGTTTAATTATATAACATACCCGAAGGGCCTATCCGGGTTTCTGTCCGGACAGGCCCCGAACCCCATGCGCCTCGTTGCCAATAGACGACACGGCAACCGCGTTCAGCGTGGTGCGGTTTTCAGCTTCCAGATGTCGGCGTTGTATTCCAGCATGGTGCGATCGGTGGAAAAGAAGCCGCTCGACGCCGTGTTGAGCATGCTCATGCGCGTCCAGGCTGCCTTGTCCTGCCAGGCCCGGGACACCCGTTCCTGCGCCTCGACGTAGCTGCTGAAATCGGCCAGCACCATCCAGGGATCGTGCGGACTCAGCACGGCATTCAGGATCATGTCGAAAATGCCGGGTTCCAGCGGGTTGAAGTGGCCGGACGACAGCAGATCGATGACTTCGCGCAATGCCGGATCCTTCTCGATGAAGGCCTGTGGCTGATAATGCGGACGCAGGGTATCGACCTCCTCCGCGCGCAGGCCGAAGAGGAAGAAGTTTTCCTCGCCGACCGCATCGAGGATTTCGATGTTGGCACCGTCGTAGGTGCCGATGGTCAGCGCGCCGTTCATCATGAACTTCATGTTGCCGGTGCCCGATGCCTCCTTGCCGGCCGTCGAGATCTGCTCGGACAGGTCGGTCGCCGGCGCGATGACTTCCATGCTGGTGACGCGATAGTTCGGCAGGAAGGCGACCTTGAGGCGGCCGTTGACGTCGGGGTCGTTGTTAACCACTTCGGCCACGCTGTTGATCAGCTTGATGATGCGCTTGGCCATCACGTAGCCGGGCGCGGCCTTGCCGCCGATCAGCACGCAGCGGTCGGCCCAGCCGTCCAGCCAGCCGTGCTTGACGCGGTTGTACAGGTGGATCACGTGCAGCACGTTGAGCAGTTGCCGCTTGTATTCGTGGATGCGCTTGACCTGCACGTCGAACAGGGCGTCAGGGTTGAAGTCCACGCCGCACTTGGCCTTGACCAGTTCGGCGAGCCGCACCTTGTTGGCACGCTTGACCGCACGCCAGTCGGCATGAAATGCCTCGTTGCCGGGCCCGGCCAGCGGCTTGAGCCGGTCGAGCTGCGACAGATCGGAGATCCAAGCCTCGCCGATCTGGCTGCTGATCAGCGCGCTCATGCCGGGGTTGGCATGGGCGACCCAGCGGCGCGGCGTGACGCCGTTGGTCTTGTTGTTGAACTTGTTCGGCCACAGGCCGACGAAATCGCGGAACAGGCCTTCCTTCAGCAGGCGCGAATGCAGCGCTGCCACGCCGTTGACCGAAAAACTGCCGACGATGGCGAGCCAGGCCATGCGCACCTGCCGCTCGGGCCCTTCCTCGATGATCGACATGCGGCGCTGGCGATCGATGTCGCCCGGCCACTTGAGCGACACCTCGCGCAGGAACAGCGCGTTGATCTCGTAGATGATTTCGAGCAGGCGCGGCAGCAGCCGCTCGAACAGGGCCACCGGCCAGCGCTCCAGCGCCTCGGGCAGCAGCGTGTGGTTGGTGTAGGCCATGCATTTCGTGGTGATTGCCCAGGCCTCGTTCCAGCCCATCCGGTGCTCGTCGAGCAGCAAACGCATCAGCTCGGCCACCGCAATCGTCGGATGCGTATCGTTCATCTGGAACACGTTGTGTTCTGCGAATTTCGTGAGGTCGGTGTTGCCTGCCGAGCGCCATTGCCGCATCGCGTCCTGCAGGCTGGCCGACGCCAGGAAGTACTGCTGGCGCAGGCGCAGCTCCTTGCCGTTTTCGCTGGCATCGTTGGGGTACAGCACCATCGAAATGTGCTCGGCGTCGTTCTTGGCCTGCACCGCCTCGGTGTAGCTGCCGGCGTTGAATTCGTCCAGGTTGAACTCGTCGGTGGCGGCCGATTTCCACAGCCTCAGGGTGTTGACCGCATGGTTGCGATAGCCGGATATCGGCATGTCATAAGGGATCGCCAGCACATCGTTGGTGTCGACCCAGCGCGCCTGGTGGCGCCCTTCCTTGTCGTGAAAATGCTCGGTGCGGCCGCCGAACTTGACGCGACAGGTGAACTCCGGGCGCTCGACTTCCCATGGATTGCCGTCGCGCAGCCAGTGATCGGTGTCTTCCTTCTGGTAGCCCTTCTCGATGCGCTGGCGAAACATGCCGTATTCGTAATGGATGCCGTATCCCATCACCGGCAGGTCGAGGGTGGCGCAGCTGTCCATGAAGCAGGCCGCGAGCCGGCCGAGGCCGCCATTGCCGAGACCGGCATCGGGTTCCTCCTCGGCGATGTTTTCCAGTTCGTGTCCGAATCGCTGCAAGGCCTCGCGCGTCGGCTTGTCCAGCCCCAGGTTCAGCACATGGTTGGACAGCGCGCGGCCAATCAGGAACTCGAGCGACAGGTAGTACGCCCGCCGGTTGCCCGGCTGGTCACGCGCGGCATAGGTGTTCATCCAGTCCGACATGAGGCGGTCGCGCAGGGTCCAGGCCAGCGCCTGATAGGTATAGACCGGCGGGCACACCTGCAGGCGCCCCATGTGATAGAAGCGATACCGCTCGAGATCGTGGCCGATCGCGTCGGCCGTGACCGGCAGGGAATCCAGTTGCGCGGAAGCCGTACACCGGACTTCTTCAAGCTTGATGGCTGACATGGACTTCTCCTTTTGAATCGTTGGAATACAGGGACAGGTAGTGTCCGGCGCTCTGTTCCCACCCGAAGGACTGGCGCATGCCCGTCTGCTGCAGGCGCTTCCACTGGGCTGGCTGGCGATAGAGCGCAAGCGCCCGGCGAATCGCTTCCATGAAGGCTGTCGCATCGGGTGCATCGAACACGAAGCCGTTGGCGCTGCCGTCCTTGAGCGAGGCCTCGTTGGCGTCGACCACGGTATCGGCCAAGCCCCCCGTCTTGAAGACGATGGGCGGCGTGCCGTAGCGCAGGCTGTACATCTGGTTGAGGCCGCAGGGCTCGAATCGGGAAGGCATCAGGAACAGGTCGGCGCCCGCTTCGATCTGGTGGGCCAGCGGCTCGTCGTAGCCGATTTCAAGAAAGAGGCGTTGCGGATGCTGCTTGGCCAGCCGCTTGAGTTTCTGCTCGTAGGCCGCCTGTCCGCTGCCCAGGATGACGAAGCGCGCATCGGTCTCGGCGAGCAACGCGGGCAGCGCAGCCAGCACCCAGTCGATCCCCTTCTGCTCGACCAGGCGACCGACGAGCCCCAGCAGGGGCGCGTCCAGCGTCGCCTCGTCCACCGCGGGAAGAAAGCGTTCGAGCAGGGCCTGCTTGTTGCGCCGCTTGCCCGGCAGGATGCGGCCTGCGGAGTAATGCGCATGCAGGTGCGCATCGGTGGCAGGATTCCAGATTTTGGTGTCGATGCCGTTGAGGATGCCGTGCAGCTTGTACTGCCTTGACTGCAGCAGGCCATCGAGTCCGTAGCCGAATTCCGGGGTGCAGATTTCCGCCGCATAGGTGGGACTGACCGTGGTGACGGCGTCGGCATAGACGATGCCCGCCTTCAGCATCGAAAACCCGCCGTGGAATTCGACGCCTTCGGGCGACCACCACTGGCTTGGCAACTGCAGCCGGACGAAGTCGCTGTAGGAAAAATAGCCGCCGTAGGCCAGGTTGTGAATCGTGAAAACGGTTCTCGGGCGCACCGGAAAGCCTGAAAGGAACGCCGCCACCAGGCCGGTCTGCCAGTCGTGCGCATGCACGACGGCCGGCTGCCATCCGAGGTCGAGCTCGTCCTGCGCGAGTAATGCCGCTGCCCGCGCGAACACGGTGAATCGCTCGGCGTTGTCCGCCCAGTCCTGGCCGGTCGGGCTGACATAGGGGTTGCCCTCGCGATCGAACAGCGACGGGCAGTCGACCACCCACAGCGGGAACGCCAGTTCGGGGTGCCGCGTTTCGAGAATGCGGACCGTGACCACGCCTTCAGCGCCGCGCACGTCGAGCCAGCCGAGGATGCGCATCTGGTCGAGTTGGCGCAGCAGGTCACGGTAGCCCGGCAATACCAGGCGAATGTCTTCGCCCCGCGCATGCAGGGCATGGGGCAGGCTGTAGACGACATCGCCCAGCCCGCCGGTCTTCACCAGCGGAAAAGCCTCGCTGGCCACAAACAGGATTTTCTTCGCTCCGCGTTTCATTGTTTTTTTCCGTCGTTCTTGTTGGTCTGTATCAGTTGCAAGGCTTGAGAAAGAGCGCGCCCAGCGGCGGCAATGCCACTTCGATCGACTGCTCGAAGCCCATCCACGGCTGGCTCTGCGGCTGCAAAGGCTTGCCATTGCCCTGGTTACTGCCGCCGTAGAACATCGAGTCGGTATTCAGCACTTCGCACCAGGCGGCCCCCGAAGGCACGCCGATCCGGTAGCCCTGGCGCGGCACCGGCGTAAAGTTGAACAACGCCACCAGCTGGGCGGACGCATCCCGTCCCTGCCGCACCAGGCTCAGCACGGACTGGTCGGCATCGTGGCAGTCGATCCAGCGGAAGCCGCGCGGATCGTGATCGAAGTCGTGCAGCGCCGCTTCGTTGCGATAGAGGTGGTTGAGGTCGCGCAACAACGCGCGAATGCTGTCGTGTGCCGGAAACTCGAGCAGTGCCCAGTCGAGCTGGCCGGATTCCTTCCACTCGTTCCACTGGCCGAACTCGCCGCCCATGAAGAGAAGTTTCTTGCCGGGATGCGCATACTGCCAGGCGTAGAACAGGCGCAGGTTGGCAAAGCGCTGCCAGACATCTCCGGGCATCTTGTCGAGCATGCTCCGCTTCATGTGCACCACTTCGTCGTGCGACAGCGGCAGCACGAAATTTTCGGTCCACGCGTACATCTGGCTGAAGGTCAGCTGGTTGTGCTGAAACTTGCGATGCACCGGATCCTTTTCGATATACGACAGGCTGTCGTTCATCCAGCCCATGTTCCACTTCATCGAGAATCCCAGGCCGCCCAGTTCGATCGGCCGCGACACCGCCGGCCAGGCCGTCGACTCCTCGGCGATGGTGAGCACCCCGGGAAAGCGTGCGTGTACTTCGGTGTTCATTTCGCGCAGGAACTGGATCGCCTCGATGTTCTCGCGACCGCCATACTGGTTCGGCACCCACTCGCCGTGCTTGCGCGAATAGTCGAGGTAGAGCATCGAAGCGACGGCATCGACGCGCAGGCCGTCGATGTGGAATTCGTCCAGCCAGTAAAGCGCGTTGGCGACCAGGAAATTGCGCACCTCGTTGCGGCCGAAGTCGAAGATCAGCGTGCCCCAGTCCTGGTGCTCTCCGCGGCGCGGGTCGGCGTGTTCGTAGACCGGCTCGCCGGTGAAGCGCGCCAGCGCGAAGTCGTCCTTGGGGAAATGCGCCGGCACCCAGTCGAGCAGGACGCCGATGTCGGCCTGGTGGCAGGCATCGACAAACGCACGGAAATCGTCCGGAGACCCGAAACGCGCGGTCGGGGCATAGTAGCCCGATACCTGGTAGCCCCACGACGCGTCGAGCGGATGCTCGGCCACCGGCAGCAGTTCGATATGCGTATAGCCGAGGTCCTGCACATAGGGAATCAGTTCGGCCGCGAGTTCGGCCCATCGGTAGAAGCTGCCGTCGTCATGGCGCCGCCAGGACCCGGGATGAAGCTCATAGATGCTGACCGGACGATGCTGCCAGTCGAAGTGGGCGCGCGCGACCATCCAGCCTCCGTCGCCCCAGGCATGCCGGCTGTCTTCCGGCACGCAACTGGTGGTTTCGGGCCGCATGAACATCTGGCGCGCATAGGGATCGGTCTTCCTGACCAGTTGTCCATGCCTTCCCAGGATTTCGTACTTGTAGGCGCATCCCGCCTCCAGCCCGGGGATGAACAATTCCCAGATTCCCGACGCGCCGCGGCAGCGCATCGGATGGCGACGCCCGTCCCAGGCGTTGAAGTCGCCGACCACGCTGACGCGCTGGACCGCAGGCGCCCACACGGCGAACAGGCAGCCCGCCACGCCGTCGACCGTTTTCGGGCGCGCGCCCAGCACCTTCCAGGCTTCGAGATGCCGGCCTTCGCCCAGCAGGTAGATGTCCATGTCGCCCAGTTGCGGCTCGAAGCTGTAGGGGCATTGCGTGGTGTGCCAGTTGCCGGCCTGCTTGTCCTGCCAGCGCATCACGGGGTGGGGATCGACGGGCTGACCCGAGGGCACGCTGCGCTCGAAGCAGTCGGTGCCGGCGACCCGCGACATGCGGCCGCCGGCCACTTCGACCTCCTCGGCCGCCGGCAGGAACGCGCGGATCAGCGTGCTGCCATCCGCCTGCCGATGCATGCCCAGCACCTCGAACGGATCATGGTGCGTGCCCGTCTGCACGCGCATGATGGGAGCGCTGATGGCAGGCGGATGGGCTCCAGGCAAGGATTTCAATGGGGTCTTCGGTGTTGGGGTCATAGTGTGTGTCGATGTGCCTTTCGTATTTTCTCAAGCAAGTGCCGAGCCAGTTCGCCCGGTATCGCGTCCCAGTCAAACCGCCACGTCCAGTTTCCATTGTCCGTGCCGGGCGTGTTCATGCGCGCTTCCGATCCCAGCCCCAGGGCATCCTGCAGGGTGAGTATGGCCAGAGCGGCGCGGCTCCCCAGCACGGTGTCGATCATCGCATCCAGCACCGATTCGGGATCGGTGATCCCCAGTTGCTGCATCACCTGGTGGCGGCCCTGCTCCGGCAGGGTGCGCCACCAGCCCAGGGTCGTATCGTTGTCGTGAGTGCCTGCATAGAACACCGTGTCGGGCAGCACGTTCTCCGGCTTGTGCGGATTGTCCGCATGTTCGTCGAACGCGAATTGCAGGACCGACATGCCGGGCAACTCGAACTGGTGGCGCAGCGCGACGACATCGGGCGTGATGATGCCCAGGTCCTCCGCCACCAGCTGCAAATCGCCCATCTCGTCAGCGATGGCCTGCAGCAGCGCTGCACCTGGCGCCTCGACCCATTCGCCATGTATCGCGGTAGGCTCGTCGGCAGGAATCGCCCAGGCCGCAGCCAGTCCCCGAAAATGATCGATGCGCACCAGGTCGAACCATTCGAAATGGTTGCGCAATCGCGCACGCCACCAGGCAAAGCCATCGGCCTGCATGGCGGTCCAGTCGTAGTGCGGGTTGCCCCAGCGCTGCCCGGTCTCGGAAAAATAATCCGGCGGCACGCCCGCCACCACCGTGGGGTGGCCGTCAGCATCCAGAAGAAAGAGGCTGCGCTGACTCCAGACATCGGCGCTGTCATGCGCCACGAAGATCGGCATGTCGCCGAACAGCTGGATGCCGCGCTTTGCCGCATCGGCGCGCACCGTTTTCCAGTGCCGGGCAGCGAGATACTGCTCGACCCTGACGGCCCTCAGCGCGTCGGCGTGCGCCTGGTCGAACTGGCGCAGCGTCTCGGCATCACGGTCGCGCAAGGCTTCCGGCCAGTCCACCCAGGGGGCGCCGCCCTGCTGCTGCTTGATGAGCATGAAACGCGCAAAATCCTCGATCCAGTGGGATTGCTGCGCCTGCCAGCGCGTAAAGTCGTGCTCGTCGACGGCTGGCACGTCCTCGCCCCGGACCGGAAACAGCCCGGGATCGACCGCGAACGCGGATGCGCACTGATAGGGCGACAAGCCGGTGAGCGGAATGCCCAGCGGCAGCATCTGCCACACGCGCATGCCGGCCGACTGCAGCCAGTCCAGCCAGCGCCCGGCATCCGCCAGCGTGCCGGAGGGCAGCGAGGTGGGATGCAGCAGGAGGCCCGCGCGGTGGGTATCAAAATTCATGCGGCATTCCTGCGCATGGTTCCGGCATTCTCAGCCCAGCCGCCACCGCTCGACAGGGGCACATCGAGCATGGCGGGAGGCGCCACGCCCAGCAGGCGGTAGAGTTCGCGAAGCTGGGTCCGGTACAGTTGCTCGAAGTCGCTGACGCTGCCTGCCGGGTTGTAGTCGCCGAACCACCAGAACCAGTCCGATCCTTCGCACACGGCCAGTTGGCGCGTCGCCAGCGACAGCTGTTCGGCGTTCAGCCTGCCGGTCGCGACCACGTGGTCGTACGCCTGCTTGGCCGCCACCAGGTAATCCCAGCCGCGGTTCTTGTCGGTCGAACCGATCCAGGTCGAGAAGCTTCCATACACCCAGCTGCCGGCAGCCAGCCGCTTCAGCGGGACGGCGGGCAGCGCGGCCGACTCCGCAAAGGTGCTCACCGTCAGCGTGGGGTGGCTGGACAGCCTGGCATACAGCGCATCCAGGAAATAATGGCCGTTGTTCGGGTAGTACTCCCACGCGTTCTCGCCGTCGAGGATGACCGAGACCACATGCTGGTCGGCGTCCTTGCCGAAATAACGCGCGATGTTTTCCAGGTGCTGGATGAAATCGCCGACGGCATCGTCGGCATGCCAGTCGCTGTACTTGAAACCGATCAGGTCCGACAGTCCGTCGTCGCGAAAGAACATCTTCGTGTCGAAACCTTCGACAAGCGTGGGCGAGAACAAGGCGCGCTTGCTCTGGATCGCTTCGTCGCTGCACCCGGATTTGGCGCAGCTTCCCCGCCACACGCCCTCTCCCGTGGCGGTCCAGGCCACCCCCATCTCGTCGAGGAGCGCCAGCGCATCCTCGCTGACCCCGCCTTCGGACAACCACACTCCGTCCGGCTTGCGCCCGAAATACTGCCCGAAGACTTCGATGCCGTGCTGCAGGTGCCAGCGGGAACGCGCCTCGCCATCCGGATAGACGGGCGCCTCCGGGACGGGGGCATCGGGCAATGCGTCGCGCGCATTCAGGAAATCGTTCAGCAGGGGAACGATGGGATGACCGTAAGGCGTCATCGAAAGTTCGACCTGGCCGCGTTCGGCCAATTCACGATAACGCGGAATCAGGCCCGCGACGGTATGCTGGATCAGGTGCAGCAACTCATGGCGATCGGCCGACGAGAAGTGCTTTTCCTGCGCCATCAGCCGCTGCACCAGCGGCAGCATCCTGAGCGAATGCCCCATCCAGGCCAGGTGGTACCAGGTCAGCAGATCGAGAAAATATTGCTCGGACAGATACGCCAGATGCTCGGACACTACGGCGTCATCGCCCGGGCCGGTGCCGGGCGTTCCCAGCATGTTCACCAGCCGATGAAACGCCGGATAGGGATGGATCATGCGCGGGGCATGGCAGCGCTGGCAATCCTGCACGATGCGCTGCCGGCTGGCCGCATCGGACGGAATGCGCTCGATCCCGGACAGCAGGTTCAGCATGTGGTCCTGGGTCGGCTTGCCGTGCTTCAGCAGGACATCCATCTGGTGCGCATAATCGTCGAGCTGCTCCAGCAGCACCGGCGCGAAATTCACCACCGCGCGCATGCCGGGATGGCGCTCCAGGTGCGCGGCCATGTCGCTGTAGTCCTTGATGCCGTGCAGGTACACCCACGGCAGGTGATAGGCCCCCTTGAGGCCTTCCCTGTAGTAGGGCTGGTGCATGTGCCAGCACAGCACGACGTTGATCGATTTAGCCGTCATAGTCGTTCTGCAGGCGAGCGTAGAGGTTCTGGCCGAGCATCGCGGGGGTCACCAGCACGATGCCTTCCTTCGTCACGTGGAAACGCCTGGCATCCTCTTCCAGGTTCTCGCCGATCACGGTTCCGTCTTCGATCACGCACCCCTTGTCGATGATGGCGCGCGTGATGCGGCAATTCTTGCCGATGCTGACCTTGGGCAGGATGACGCTGTCCTTGATCAGGCTGTAGCTTTCGACCGTGGTGGCAAAGAACAGCACGGATCGCTTGACCCGCGCGCCCGACAGGATGCAGCCGCCGGCGATCAGGGAATCGATCGCTTCGCCGCGCCGGCCTTCGTCGTCGAAGATGAACTTGGCGGGCGGATATTGCGGCTGGTAGGTCCAGATCGGCCAGTCTCGGTTGTACAGGTTGAGTTCGGGCTCCACCGAGCAGAGTTCCATGTTGGTCTGCCAGTAGGAATGCAGCGTCCCCACATCGCGCCAGTAAGCCGGATTGCCCTCCTCGTTGCGGAAGGGATAAGCCATCGCCCGTGCTTTTGCGATGTTGTCGGGAATGATGTTCTTGCCAAAGTCGTGGCTGGAGTTGGTTTTTCCGGCATCCTCGATCAGCGTCTTGTAGAGAAAGTCCTTGGAAAAAATGTAGATGCCCATCGACACCAGCGCGGTGCCGGGCTTGCCGGGCATGCTGTCGGGGGTAGCCGGCTTCTCGGTGAATTGCGTGATGCGCATGTCTTCGTCGACCGACATCACGCCGAAGTCGCTGGCTTCAGCAACCGGCACCTCGATGCTGCCCACCGTGAAATCCGCGCCGGTCTGCACGTGGTAGAGCAGCATCTCCGAGTAGTCCATGGTGTAGA
>JBFHQA010000073.1:0-12469 GCA_041592455.1 Thiobacillus sp.
GGCAAGGGCTCGCCCAACAAGGAAGGCACGCACGACGTGCACGGCGCCGCGCTGGGCCACGACGAAGTCGAAGCCACCCGCAAGCACATCGGCTGGAACCACCCCGCGTTCGAAGTGCCCGCCGATATCTACGCCGGCTGGGATGCCAAGACCAAGGGCCAGGGTCTGGAAACCCTGTGGAACAACAAATTCGCCGAGTACAAGAAGGCCTTCCCGGCTGAAGCAGCTGAGTTCGAGCGCCGCATGAAGGGCGAACTGCCCGCCAACTGGAAGGCGCACGTCGCCGAGCAGCTGGCCGCGATCAACGCCAAGGCCGAGACCGTCGCCACCCGCAAGGCCAGCCAGATCGCGATCAACGCGCTGGCCCCCGCACTGCCCGAGTTCCTCGGCGGCTCTGCCGACCTGACCGGTTCCAACCTGACCAACTGGACGGGCTGCCATCCGGTGCGCAACGGCAACCCCGGCAACTACATCAGCTACGGCGTGCGTGAATTCGGCATGGCCGCGATCATGAACGGCATGGCGCTGCACGGCGGCCTGCTGCCCTTCGGCGGCACCTTCCTGATGTTCTCCGAATACTCGCGCAACGCCCTGCGCATGGCTGCGCTGATGAAGCAGCGCGTGATCCACGTGTTCACGCACGACTCCATCGGCCTCGGCGAAGACGGCCCGACCCACCAGCCGGTCGAGCAGACCGCCACGCTGCGCATGATCCCCAACATGGACGTCTGGCGTCCCTGCGACACGGTCGAGACCCTGGTCGGCTGGGCGGCTTCCGTCGAGCGCACCACCGGCCCGACCTGTCACATCCTCAGCCGCCAGAACCTGCCCTTCATGGCGCGTGACGCCGCCACCATGGCCAACATCGCCAAGGGCGGCTACGTGCTGAAGGACGCCGCAGGCGCCAAGGCCGTCATCATCGCCACCGGCTCCGAAGTCGAGCTCGCCGTCAAGGCGCAGGAAGCGCTGGCCGCCGAAGGCGTCGCCGTGCGCGTGGTCTCGATGCCGTCGACCAACGTGTTCGACAAGCAGGATGCCGCCTACAAGGCCAGCGTGCTGCCCAAGGGCCTGCCGCGCGTCGCGGTCGAAGCCGGCGTGACCGACTTCTGGCGCAAGTACGTGGGCCTGGAAGGCGCCGTGGTCGGTATCGACACCTTCGGCGAATCCGCTCCCGCTCCCGCGCTGTTCAAGCACTTTGGCATCACGGCTGAAGCCGTGGCTGCTGCAGTCAAGAGCGTTATGTAAAACCGTGAGGCGTGAGGCGTAAGGGGTTGACCCGCCTCGCGCCTATCGCCTCACGCCTCACCACAACAAGCTTTTCAACCTCACTGGAGACTGACACATGGCAATCAAAGTTGGTATTAACGGTTTTGGCCGTATCGGCCGCATGGCATTCCGCGCAATCGCCAAGGACTTCCCCGAGATCGAAGTCGTCGCGATCAACGACCTGCTCGACCCCGACTACCTGGCCTACATGCTGAAGTACGACTCGGTGCACGGCAACTTCAAGGGCGACGTCGCCGTTGAAGGCAGCAACCTGATCGTCAACGGCAAGAAGATCCGCCTGACGGCCGAGCGCGAGCCCGCCAACCTGAAGTGGAACGAAGTGGGCGCCGACATCGTGATCGAGTGCACCGGCTTCTTCCTGACCAAGGACACCTGCCAGAAGCACATCGACGCAGGCGCCAAGAAGGTCGTGCAGTCCGCGCCTTCCAAGGACGACACCCCGATGTTCGTGTACGGCGTGAACCACGAGAAGTATGCCGGCGAAGCCATCGTCTCGGCCGCTTCGTGTACCACCAACTGCCTGGCCCCCATCGCCAAGGTGCTGAACGACAACTGGGGCATCAAGCGCGGCCTGATGAGCACCGTGCACGCTGCCACCGCCACCCAGAAGACCGTTGACGGCCCGTCGATGAAAGACTGGCGCGGCGGCCGCGGCATCCTGGAAAACATCATCCCGTCCTCGACCGGCGCCGCCAAGGCCGTCGGCGTCGTGCTGCCCGAACTGAAGGGCAAGCTGACCGGTATGGCTTTCCGCGTTCCCACCTCCGACGTGTCGGTCGTTGACCTGACCGTCGAGCTGGAAAAGCCCGCCAAGTACGCCGACATCTGCGCCGCCATGAAGAAGGCTTCCGAGTCCGGCGACATCAGCAAGACCCTGAGCTACACCGACGAGAAAGTGGTTTCCACCGACTTCCGCGGCTGCGGCTTCTCGTCGATCTTCGACGCCGAAGCCGGTATCGCCCTGGACGACACCTTCGTCAAGGTCGTGTCCTGGTACGACAACGAGTACGGCTACACCTGCAACATGCTGCGCTTCGTGCAGCACGTCGCGAAGTAATGCGTGAGGCGTGAGGGGTCAGGCGTGAGGCGCGGTCTGTGCCCGCATCCGCCTCCCCCCTCTCGCCTAACGCCTCACCGGCGTGAGCTTTAAGGTCTGGCCCTGTCCGTGTTTCATCGCGCGGCGGGCCAACCCTTAAACCTTACTATCAGGAGAACCAAACCATGGCATTTATCCGCGTCACCGATCTCGATCTGGCTGGCAAGCGCGTCTTCATCCGCGCCGACATGAACGTCCCCGTCAAGGACGGCAAGGTCACGTCCGACGCCCGCATCACCGCTTCCATGCGCACCATCGAGCACTGCCTCAAGGCCGGTGCCAAAGTGATGGTCACCTCGCACCTCGGCCGTCCCACCGAAGGCGAGTTCAAGGAAGAGGATTCGCTGAAGCCCGTGGTCGACGTGATCGCGCAGAAGCTCGGCAAGAACGTGCGTCTGATCCGCGAGTGGACCGAGGGCGGCTTCGACGTCGCCGACGGCGAGCTGGTCGTGCTGGAAAACTGCCGCGTCAACAAGGGCGAAAAGAAGAACGTCGACGAGACCGCCAAGAAATACGCTGCACTGTGCGACGTGTTCGTCATGGACGCCTTCGGCACTGCGCACCGCGCCGAAGCTTCGACCCACGGCATCGCCAAGTTCGCGCCGACCGCTGCGGCCGGCCTGCTGCTGACCGAAGAACTCGACGCGCTGGCCAAGGCACTCGCCAACCCGGCCCGTCCGATGGTCGCCATCGTCGGCGGCAGCAAAGTTTCCACGAAGCTGACCGTGCTCGAAGCGCTGTCGGAGAAGGTCGACCAGCTGGTCGTCGGCGGCGGCATCGCCAACACCTTCCTGGCTGCCATGGGCAAGAACGTCGGCAAGTCGCTGTGCGAGCATGACCTGATCCCCACCGCCAAGAGCCTGATCGAGAAGATGGCCGCGCGCGGCGCCTCCATTCCCATCGCCGTCGACGTCGTCTGCGGCAAGAAGTTCGACGCCAACGAGCCCGCCGTGCTGAAGGATGCCGGCGACGTGGCCGACGACGACATGATCTTCGACATTGGCCCGAAGAGCGCGCAGGAACTGGCCGACATCATCGCCAAGGCCGGCACCATCGTGTGGAACGGCCCGGTCGGCGTGTTCGAGTTTGACCAGTTCGGCGAAGGCACCAAGACCGTCTCGATGGCGATTGCCAATGCCGACGGCTTCAGCCTGGCAGGTGGCGGCGATACCATCGCCGCGATCCAGAAGTACGACATCTACGACAAGGTGAGCTACATCTCGACCGCCGGCGGCGCCTTCCTCGAATACCTCGAAGGCAAGGTCCTGCCTGCCGTGGCCATTCTGGAGGAACGCGCGAACGGTTAATGCCGTTCGGTGAGGCGCGAGGGCTTAGGCGTCAAGCCAGCCCGTCGCGCTTCCCGCCTTACTCCTCACCCCTAACGCCTCACCCATACAATGATTCGCAGAACCAAAATCGTCGCCACCCTGGGCCCCGCCTGTTCCGATCCGAAGATCCTGGATCGCATGATGGAAGAAGGCCTGGACGTGGTGCGTCTCAATTTCTCCCACGGCGCGCCGCAGGACCACATCGACCGCGCCGAGCTGGTGCGTTCTCTGGCCCGTGCACGCGGCCGCGCCGTCGGCGTGCTGGTCGACCTGCAGGGTCCCAAGATCCGCATCGGCAAGTTCCAGGACGGCAAGATCACGCTCGCCAAGGGCGACATCTTCATCCTCGATGCCGCCTGCAAGCTGGGCGACCAGACCCGTGTCGGCCTCGACTACAAGGAGCTGCCGAACGACGTCAGCCGCGGCGTCACGCTGCTGCTCGACGACGGCCGCATCGAGTTCTGGGTCGAGGAAGTCAAGGGCACCGAGATCATCTGCAAGGTCGTGCAGGGTGGCGTGCTGTCCAACAACAAGGGCATCAACCGCAAGGGCGGCGGCCTGTCGGCTTCCGCGCTGACCGAAAAGGACATCGAGGACATCAAGACCGCGGCCGCATTGAGCGCCGACTACCTTGCCGTGTCGTTCCCGCGCTCCGGCGCCGACATGCGCCAGGCGCGCGAACTGCTGCGCGCCGCCGGCGGCAAGAGCCAGCTGGTGGCCAAGATCGAGCGCACCGAGGCCATTGAAAACCTCGAGGAAATCCTCGACGCCTCCGACGCCATCATGGTCGCCCGCGGCGACCTCGGCGTCGAAGTCGGCGACGCCGCCGTGCCGGCGCTGCAGAAGCGCATGATCCGCATGGCGATCGAGCGCAACAAGACCGTGATCACCGCGACCCAGATGATGGAGTCGATGATCTCCAGCCCGATCCCGACCCGCGCCGAAGTATCCGACGTCGCCAACGCCGTGCTCGACGGCACCGACGCCGTCATGCTGTCGGCAGAGACGGCCGCCGGCCAGTACCCGGTCGAGGCCATCCAGGCCATGCACCGCGTCTGTCTCGAAGCCGAGAAGGAGGCCGAGCCGGTGTTCTCCGGCGCGCGCCTCGACCACAGCTTCCTGCGTCCGGACGAAGCCATCGCGATGTCGGCCGTGTTCACCTCGGTGCACCTCAACATCAAGGCCATCGCCGCGCTGACCGAGTCCGGCAACACCTGTCTGTGGATGAGCCGCCTGTCGACCCGCGTGCCGATCTACGCCTTGACACCCGAGGTGCAAACCCGTAGAAAAGTCACTCTTTTCCGCGGCGTGTACCCGATCAACCTGAAAACCGCCAGCAAGGAACGCGATGCCCTGCTGGCCGAAGCGGAAGAAGAATTGCGCCGCCGCGGTGCGGTGCGCGAAGGCGACCTGATCCTGCTGACCATCGGCGAACCCATCGGCCAGTCGGGCGGCACCAATACCATGAAGATCGTCCGTGTAGGCGACTCGAGAAAATCCTGATTTTTAAAGTAATTTGCTGAACATTTTTTCCTAGGAGACTGTAAATGGCCCTGATTTCCCTTCGTCAACTGCTCGACCATGCCGCCGAGAACGGCTATGGCCTGCCCGCGTTCAACGTCAACAACATGGAGCAGGTCCACGCCATCATGCAGGCTGCCGCTGCCGTGGATTCGCCCGTGATCCTGCAGGGTTCCGCCGGTGCGCGCTCCTACGCGGGCGAGCCCTTCCTGCGCCACCTGATCCTGGCCGCGATCGAAATGTATCCGCAGATCCCGGTGTGCATGCACCAGGACCACGGCGCATCGCCCAGCATCTGCTTCCGCTCGATCCAGTCCGGCTTCTCGTCCGTGATGATGGACGGCTCGCTGAAGGAAGACGGCAAGACCCCGTCGTCCTATGAATACAACGTCGAAGTGACCCGCAAGGTGTCCGACCTGGCCCACGCCTGCGGCGTGTCGGTCGAAGGCGAACTGGGCTGCCTGGGCTCGCTCGAAACCGGCAAGGCTGGCGAAGAAGACGGTCACGGCGCCGAAGGCACGCTGGACCACTCCATGCTGCTGACCGACCCCGACGAGGCCGCCGACTTCGTGGCCAAGACTAAGGTCGACGCCCTGGCCATCGCCATCGGCACCTCGCACGGCGCCTACAAGTTCACCCAGAAGCCCACCGGCAAGGTGCTGCGCATCGACCGCGTGAAAGAAATCCACGCCCGCATCCCCAACGTGCACCTGGTCATGCACGGTTCCTCGTCGGTGCCGGAAGACTGGCTCGCCGTCATCAACAGCTTCGGCGGCGACATGGGCCAGACCTACGGCGTGCCCGTTGAAGAGATCGTCGAAGGCATCAAGAGCGGCGTGCGCAAGGTCAACATCGACACCGACCTGCGCATGGCCTCCACCGGCGCCATCCGCAAGCACCTGGCCGAGAACAAGGCCAACTTCGACCCGCGCAAGTTCCTGAAGGAAGCCACCAAGGGCATGAGCGCCATCTGCCAGGCCCGTTACGAAGCCTTCGGCGCCGCCGGCCAGGCCAGCAAGATCAAGAAGGTCTTCAGCCTGGAAGAGATGCAGGTCCGCTACGACAAGGGCGAACTGGATCCCAAGATCGCCTGATTGCCGAAGTCAGACGCTGGAATCAAATGGGACGCTGCGGCGTCCCATTTTTTTACTGTGGTAGGTGGTGGGGGCATCCTAAAGTGGACATCCGGTATGTGAATGGCCATGAGTGACTGGTTGCCAGTCAAAGCAAACGGTGATCGCTTAGATCAACGAGTTCTACTATGCGCTGCATACCAGCCGTTGGATCTGATAATGGTTGAACCCATTTATGTGGGGCTCTATATTAATCGATGGGCAGTCTATGACGCACGGAGATTACGGTGAACGTAAGCCAATGGAATGAACGAGCCCGATGGATGATCGGCCGGGCTGTTCTAGCACCGTCGAGCCACAACACGCAGCCATGGTTCTTCCGATTATCAGAGGCTGCCATCGATCTTTGTGCCGACCGCACACGTGCGTTGCCAGCGAACGACCCCGAAGACCGGGAGCTTGTCATCAGTTGCGGTAGCGCGCTCATGAACTTACGAATCGCCGCTTCCAGCGAAGGCTTCGGCGTGCAGGTTCGATTCCTTCCCGAGCCAGAAGAGCCGGACATTCTGGCACGTGTGTCTCTTTCCAAGCAGTCAAACGCGTCCTCCGAAGACGCCCTTCTTGCGGCGTTCATCGAAACTCGGCGTACGTACCGGAAACGCTTTGCGCCCCGCGAGGTGAGTGCATCTGCGCTGGAGCAGTTGATTGACGCAGCGAAACGAGAAGGTGCACGTTTGATACCGCTCTTGAGCGAAGAAGTGAGGCACCAGGTCGCGGACCTCATCGCCCTAGGCGATGCGGCTCAGTGGGCTAACTCAAGCTGGCGGCGCGAACTCGCCGCTTGGATGCATCCGCGACGCCGGGGGGATGGATTGACCATTCCCGCCTTGGCTGTGCCGGTGGCCCAGTTAATTGTTCGTACGTTCGACATGGGCGATGGCGTCGGCGCGAAGGATCGCCAGCTCGCGGAAGACTCCCCACTGCTAGCGGTCCTGAGTACTGACAGCGACCATCCTCGTGACTGGTTGCTGGCTGGACAGGCGCTCCAGCGTATCTTGCTCATAGGCTGTAAACAAGGGTTGCAGGCCTCTTATCTCAACCAGCCCGTCCAAGTTGCGTCGTTACGGCCTAAGCTCCAAAACTTGGTGGGTGCCGGCTATCCGCAAATTCTTCTCCGGCTGGGCTATCCCCTCGAAGAGATTTCTCCCGCGCCGAGAAGAGTTCTCGACAATGTCATCAAGTAGAGAAGAATGGGAGTGCCGACTGTCCAACAACCGGTTGCAGCGGATGGACCGGTGCTAAACCAGGGCGGTAGCCCTCGAATCGCGCCCTCAGCGAGATGGGATCCTTCGATTTACTTCGCTTCGTTGCACTGTGCGTCTTGCTGGCGGGAGCCGAGACGCTGCACGGGGTCGCTCGTACCATTTTTCTGGCGCCTAGAATTGGTAAGACACTAGCCATCAAGCTCAGCGTTGTGACTGGAACCTTTCTCGCGTTCGGTATCTGCTATTTCTTCGTCCCAGGTGTCGGCGCCGAAGGAACCCAGGAACACTTGCTATTGGGCCTTGGCCTAGCTGCGTTCATGGCTACCTTCGACGTGGTAATTGGCAGGCTGGTTATGCGCTTCAAGTGGCCGCGCATCTGGCAGGATTTCAACCCCCGAAGTGGCAACTATCTGACCATCGGGTTGGCGCTTCTTGCTGCCATACCCAGCTTGATTTGGTGGATTCGTGGCAGTGCGGCGGTGTAGCGTCCCAGGGCGGAAGCCTAACCGCTTCGCTCAAGCGGAGCGCTAATAGCTTGGGATCTGCGGTCACAAGTGGATATCGCGTTTTTTACGAGATCAGCCTCAGCCCAACATCGCCTTCAACGCCGCCAGCCGATCGCTGCCACTCGCCTTGGCTTCCGCGGTCGCAGGCTGGTCTGGCGTGCGGACGTCGTCGCCCAGTTCCTCGATGAAGCGTGAAGGATCGCAGGCGACCGATTCGCGGGCGCGCTTGCGGCGCGAGCAGTACGAGAGCGTGAGCGATTTGCGGGCGCGGGTGACGCCGACGTACATCAGGCGGCGCTCTTCTTCGAGGCGGCCTTCGTCGACGGCGTCGCGGTGCGGCAGGATGTTTTCCTCGACGCCGACGAGGAAGACGTGGCCGAATTCGAGGCCCTTGGACGCGTGCAGCGTGGACAGGCGCACGGCGTCGGGTTCTTCTTCCTCGCGGCCTTCGAGCAGGGTGATCAGCGCGATGGTCTGCGTAAGCTGCAGCAGGTTCTTGTCGTCTTCCTCGCCTTTCTTGGCGATCCAGGCGGCGAACTCCATCACGTTGTTCCACTTGCTCTGCGCGGCGCGGGTGTCGTCCTGGTCGAAGATGTAGACCTCGTATTCGATCGATTTCAGCAGGTCGTTGAGCACTTCGCCGGCGGGTTCGCGGGCGCCGCGTTCCTCGGTGCGGTTGATGAAGTTGCAGAACTCGACCCGGGGCGCCAGCTGGCGCTCGCCGATCTGCGACGCGGCGGCGGCCGAGAACACGGCTTCGAACAGGCTGACGTGCAGGGTCGCGGCGACCTGGCCGAGCTTTTCGAGGGTGGCGGCGCCGACGCCGCGCTTGGGGGTGGTGACGGCGCGGATGAAGGCGGGGTCGTCGTCGCTGTTGGCGATCAGGCGCAGGTAGGCGATGACGTCCTTGATCTCGGCCTTGTCGAAGAACGACTGCCCGCCCGAGAGCTGGTAGGGCACCTTTTCGTTGCGCAGCGCCTGCTCGAACACGCGCGCCTGGTAGTTGCCGCGGTAGAGGATCGCGTAGTCGCGCCACTCGGTGCGGTGCTGGAACTTGTGCGACAACAGCCGCATCACGACCGACTCGGCCTCGTGCTCGTCGTCCTTGGTCGGCATTACCTGGATCGCGTCGCCGTGGCCGAGGTCGCTCCACAGGCGCTTTTCGAACAGCTTGGGATTGTTGGCGATCAGGCTGTTGGCCGCCTTGAGGATGCGCACGGTCGAGCGGTAGTTCTGCTCGAGCTTGACGACGTGCAGGTGCGGATAGTCCTCGCGCAGCTGGCGCAGGTTGTCGCTCGATGCGCCGCGCCAGCCGTAGATCGCCTGGTCGTCGTCGCCGACCGCGGTGAACGCGGCGCGCACGCCGGTGAGTTTCTGCAGCAGGCGATACTGCGCGACGTTGGTGTCCTGGTATTCGTCGACGAGGATGTGGCGCAGGCGGTTCTGCCATTTTTCGCGCAGCTCGGCGTGGGTGTCGAGAAGTTCGGCAGGCAGGCGGATCAGGTCGTCGAAGTCGACCGCCTGGTAGGCGCGCAGCGTCGCGTCGTAGCGGTCGTATATTTTTGCGTAGGCGCGCGCGTTGTCGTCCTCGGCCGTTTGCAGGGCGGCGGCGGGCGACTTCAGTTCGTTCTTCCACAGCGAGATGCGGTTCACCGCGCGGCGGATTTCCTGCTTGTCGGTGGTCTTGAGGATTTCCCACACGATGCCCATCGCATCGGCCGAGTCCAGAATCGAAAACGCCGGCTTGAGCTCGGCGAACTTCGCGTCCTCGCGCAGCATCCTCAGGCCCATCGAGTGGAAGGTGGTGACGATCAGGCCCTTGGTGTTGACGTCATTGGTGAGCTTGGCGGCGCGCTCCTGCATCTCGCGCGCGGCCTTGTTGGTGAAGGTGATCGCGGCGATCGAGCCCGGCTTGTAGCCGCACTCGCCGATGAGAAACGCGATCTTGTGCGTGATCACGCGGGTCTTGCCCGAGCCGGCGCCGGCCAGCACCAGCAGCGGGCCGTCGAGATATTTCGCCGCTTCGCGCTGCGGCGCGTTGAGTGCGCTGAGCAGGCTCATGCGGCAGGGGCGTCGCCGAATTCGCGGTCCAGGTAGGCGTTGATCGCGTCGGATTCATACAGCCAGGTTTTCTGGCCGCTGGACTCGGTGATCAGCAGGCAGGGCACCTGCGGCTTGCCGCCGCCGGCGATCAGGGCGGAGCGGTGCGCTTCATCGTTCTTGGCGTCGCGCAGTTCGATGTCGAGCGAGAGGCGCCGCATGGTCCGCCGCGCCTTCAGGCAGAACGGGCAGGTGGGAAAGTGGTACAGCGCCAGCTTGCGCGTGCGTGCGTCGACGGCCTGCTGCGCGGCGGCCGAACGGACGATGCCCTTGGGCTGCGTGAGCCAGTTGCCCAGCAGCAGGAAGGGACCCAGGATCAGACGAAGGGTTTTGAAAAACAGGCGAATCAGGGGTTTCATAAAGCGGTGTCACGTGGAGGTCAGGCGGGGGCGCTATGATGCGGGGAGTCAAAGCACACGAAACCCGTATTTTATATGCCCACCTATGCCATTGGCGATCTTCAGGGATGCCAGGAACCGCTTCTGAACCTGCTGGAGGTCATCCGGTTCGACGCCAGGGCCGACCGGCTGCTGTTTGTGGGCGATCTGGTCAATCGCGGACCGGATTCGCTGGAGGTGCTGCGGTTCATCAAAAGCCTGGGCGATGCCGCGATCTGCGTGCTCGGCAACCACGACCTGCATCTTTTGGCGCTCGCCGAGGGCTTCGGCCGCGTCCACAAGGGCGACACGCTCGACGCGGTGCTCGAGGCGCCCGACCGGGACGAACTGCTGCATTGGCTGCGGCGGCAGAGGCTGGCCTGGCGGGAGGGCGATGTCCTGATGGTGCATGCGGGCGTGCTGCCCGGCTGGACGCCCGACGACACGATGGCGCGCGCGGCCGAGGCCGAGGCCGTGCTGCAGGGCACGCACTACCGCGAGTTCTTCGCGCAGATGTACGGCAATGCGCCGGTCGCCTGGGACGACGGCCTCGAGGGCATCGAGCGGCTGCGGGTGATCGTCAACGCCTTCACCCGCCTGCGCTACTGCTCGGCCGAGGGCGAGATGGAATTCCACCACAAGGGCGCGCCCGGCACGCAGCCGGCGGGCTGGCTGCCGTGGTTCGACGTGCCGGGCCGCAGGAGCCGCGAGGCGACGATCGTCATCGGCCACTGGTCGACGCTGGGACTCATCAACCGGCCGGACCTGATCGCGCTCGATACCGGCTGCCTGTGGGGCGGCCGCATGACCGCGATCAGACTGGAGGACCGGCAGGTGTTCGAGGTGAAGTGCCCGCAGGCTCGACGCCCAAAAGGCTAGCGGTGGCGGCTTCGGCCTGCGCTGCCAGCTCGCGGCGGTGGCCCTCCGGCCGGATCGGCTCGCCGAACTCGAGCTCGGCGATCAGTCCGGGCGCGCTGACGATCTGCAGCAGGCTTTGCCACAGGCTGATGTCGTCGATGTAGGCAGGCGCGGCGCTGTATTCGTGGTCGAGCGTGCGGTAGCGCAGGGCGGCCGGCACGATCGGACAATTCAGCTCGACCGCCGGCTGCAGCAGCGAGGGCAGGAAGCGGCGCAGCCCGCGGCCGTCGCTGGTGGTGCCTTCCGGAAACACGGCCACCCAGGCGCCGCCCTGCATCAGCGTGCGCATGTCGGCGTTGATGCGGGCCGTGTCGGCGCGGCGGCCGCGCTCGAGGAACAGCGTGCCGGTCTTGTGCGCCAGCCAGCCGGCCACCGGCCAGGCGCGCACCTCGGACTTGGAGACGAAATGCACGCGCCGGGCCGCGTGGATCAGGTAGATGTCGAGCCACGACACGTGGTTGCACACCAGCAGCGCGCCGCTCGGCAGGCTGGGGGCCGCCGCCACGTGCGGCTGCACGCCCAGCACCTTCAGCAGTCGCCGTCCCCAGGCCATGATCAGCCGGTCGCGCGAGGCCGGGCCCAGCAGGGGAAACGCCAGCCCGACCAGCAGCACGCCCCAGGCGAGGTGGAGCAGCAGCAGGCCGATGCGGATGATGCGACGCAGAAAGACGGGGAGGCGGGCCAGGATCACCCCGCCATTGTATGTCTCAACCCATGAACCGGCGGACATAGTTGCGGTTGAGCTGCTTCATCGGCAGCAGCATCAAGAGGTCGGCCGTGTTGAAATCCGGATCCCACGCTGGCTCGCCGCACATCATGGCACCCAGCCGGGTGTAGCCCTTGATCAGCGGCGGCAGCGCGGCCTGGCGTCCGTCGTCGAGCACCTCGACCGGCAGGTGATAGCGCGGCGTGACGTGCCATTCGATCGGCGCCAGATGGCGCTCGACCAGCTGGCGGTGCACGCTGGCGGCGATATGGCCGCCGTCGGCCATGCCCAC
>JBFHQA010000074.1:0-12372 GCA_041592455.1 Thiobacillus sp.
CGAATCGCGCATCGCCGCCCGCTTCGGCATCCAGGACCAGAACCGTCCTGCCGACCGCTGGCTAATGGACACCGTGCGCTTCACCTGGCGCGTCAAGATCTTCATGCACCTGGAACTCGAGCTGATGGGGGCCTTGCGCGACCGCGCCGAGAACGAGGCGATCAAGGTGTTCGCGCGCAACCTCAAGGACCTGCTGCTCGCGGCGCCCGCCGGACCGCGCGCCACCATGGGGCTCGACCCCGGCATCCGCACCGGCGTGAAGGTCGCGGTGGTCGACGAGACCGGCAAGGTCGTCGATACCGCGACCGTCTATCCGCACCAGCCGAGAAACGACTGGGACGGCGCGCTGCACACGCTCGCCAAGCTGGCCGAAAAGCACCGCGTGGCGCTGATCGCGATCGGCAACGGCACCGCCTCGCGCGAAACCGACAAGCTGGCGCGCGACCTGATCAGGCTGCGCCCCGAACTCAAGCTCACCAGCATCGTCGTATCCGAAGCCGGCGCGTCGGTCTACTCGGCTTCCGAATTCGCCTCGCAGGAGCTGCCCGAACTCGACGTCTCGCTGCGCGGCGCGGTGTCGATCGCGCGCCGGCTGCAGGACCCGCTGGCCGAACTGGTCAAGATCGATCCCAAGTCGATCGGCGTCGGCCAGTACCAGCACGACGTCAGCCAACTGGATCTCGCCCGCTCGCTCGACGCCGTGGTCGAGGACTGCGTCAACGCCGTGGGCGTCGACGTCAACACCGCCTCGGCGCCGCTGCTCGCGCGCGTCTCGGGCCTGGGCAACAGCGTGGCGCACGCCATCGTCGCCCACCGCGATGCCCGCGGCAAGTTCACCCATCGCGCGCAGCTCATCGACGTGCCGCGCCTGGGCGAAAAGACCTTCGAGCAGGCCGCAGGCTTCCTGCGCATCATGGGCGGCGACGACCCGCTCGACGCCTCGTCCGTCCACCCCGAATCATATCCTTTGGTGCAGCGCATCCTCGCCGACATCCAGCAGGACATCAAGGCCGTGATCGGCAACGGCAAGCTTTTGAAATCGCTCAATCCGGCGAAATACACCGACGAGCGATTCGGCCTGCCCACCGTCACCGACATTCTCGGAGAACTCGAAAAACCCGGCCGCGACCCACGCCCCGAATTCACCACCGCCAGCTTCAGGGACGGCGTCGAGACGCTCGCCGACCTCAAGCCCGACATGATCCTCGAAGGCGTCGTCACCAACGTCGCCGCGTTCGGCGCCTTCGTCGACATCGGCGTGCACCAGGACGGCCTGGTCCACATCTCGGCGCTCTCCAGTACCTTCGTCAAGGACCCGCACACGGTCGTCAAGGCCGGCCAGGTCGTGAAGGTGAAAGTGCTGGAGGTCGACGAGAAGCGCAAGCGCATCGCACTGACGATGCGCCTGGCGGACAAGGCCGGTCAGCCGGACGGCAAGCCCACCACGGCACAGCGCCCGCAACGGGACGCTCGCGACCCGGGCAAGCCGTCAGGCGGCAAGCCCGGCCGGACGCCGGCCCAGGCGCCCGTCGGCGGCGCCATGGCCGCGGCATTCGCCAAACTGAAGGGGTGATCGAGGCCGCTCAGTCCCTGCACGCATAGTCGAACATGGCAGATGCGGACCGATGCTGCGGCACCGGCAGGTCGACGCGCGCCAGGTCGTACGTCAGCAGCATCCGGCGGGCACAGTCGTACTCGGCCAGCAACACATGCTTGCCATGCCTGAGACGAATCAGCGACGTGTCGGGGTTGTGCTGCCGCTGAACCCTTTCCGCGTGCCACCCCCCGCCCACGTCATCCCAGGCGTGCGCGCTGGTGCCGGCCTGCCCCAGCGCCAGCGCCAGAATCCACGCCCGTAGGTTGATGCGAAACAGGCGACACGCCCTGCCCTTGCCTGTTTCGTATTGCTTTTCCATACTCTGCTTTCCCGAACAAATGCCTGTTTGCGTGCGGTAATCCACGCTGGTGCGATGCAGGAATGGCGTGCTTCCCAAGCCCATTCCGCCCGGGTCATTTCATGTAATCTGCATCCATGCTCGACCTACATGATTGTTTGGTTTGGTATTTCTTCCACAACCATGCCAATTTCATGTATAATTGGTTTTATTGAAAGCCACCTCACAAAGGTGGCTTTTTTGGTTCTGGGCTTTCATTTTCGCGGACATCTTCTGCGGGATGAAATTTCCTTTCTAATAACCCAGGAGGAAATCGAGATGCAAACCAGCACCAATACCAACATCAATACCAAAACCATCATCAACTGCCTGAAGCAGCACGGCCAGTTGCTGGATCATGAGATCTCCGAGGAGACCGGCATTCCGCTGACATCCGTCCGCCACTCCCTTTCCGACCTGTCCGAGCGCGGCGAAATCTCCCGCTGCAGCGTGACCCGATTCAAGAGCGGCAAGCCTATCAAGAGCTTGCTGTGCAGAATTGCCGGATATTCCCCGAACTGGTCAACACGCAAGAAACCCGTCACGAAAGCCAGCAACTGAACGCCCGCCTGCAATCGCAGGCGGCAAACAAAAGGGCAGCCCTGGCTGCCCTTTTTCATTGTATGCGTATCGCACCTGTCGCCGCGCGAATCCCAAACCGACCGTCATACCCAATTCAGGCCCTGTGAACCGGGAAGCCAATCAGGCCGGAACCCGAGCCCAGCGCGCGCGCCCGCAACTGGCCGCACCCGCCCTCGACATCCTGTCCCGCCGAATGGCGCAGCTTGGTCAGCACGCCGCGCCGGTGCAGGCTGCGCGCCATCTCGGCAGCACGCTCCCAGCTCGGTCGACGGTAGTCCAGGCCCTCGGTCGTGTTGTAGGGAATCAGGTTCATGACCGCGTATTTGCCGGCCAGCAGCCTCGCAATCCCGTCCAGATCGGCCTCGGTGTCGTTGATCCCTTCGAGCAGCGTCCACTGGTACTGGATCGGGTAGCCGGTACTGCGCGCATAGGTTTCACCCAGCTCGACCAGTTCTTCCGGCGCGATGTCCGGCGCCTTGGGCAGCAGGCGCCGGCGCAGGCCGGCATCGGTGGAATGAAGCGACAGCGCCAGCGCAGGCCTGACCGTACCCTGCGGCAGGCGCTCGAACACGCGGCGGTCGCCGACCGTGGAAAACACCAGGTTCTTGTGACCGATGCCGCCCTCGACACCCAGCATCTCGATGGCATCGAGCACGTTGTCCAGGTTGTGGGCCGGTTCACCCATGCCCATGAATACGACCTTCTTCACCGGGCGACGCGTGCGGGCCAGTACCACTTGCGCGACGATCTCCGCACCGGAAAGCTGGCGCAGCAGGCCATCGCGGCCGGTCATGCAGAACACGCAGCCCACGGCACAGCCGACCTGGGTGGACACGCACAGGCCGTCGCGCGGCAGCAGCACGCTTTCCACCGTCTGCCCGTCCGCCAGTTGCACCAGCAGGCGGGCCGAACCATCCTCGCCGGGATGCTCGGAATGCACTCGCGCCAGCGCGCCCAGTTCCTCGAACAACCCGGGAAGCTCGTTGCGTAGCGCCAGCGGCAGGAAATCCTCGGCGCGACGGCGCCGGTTGTCGAGCGAGCGGCCCTGCACCCACGCGCGCAGCACGCGTCCCTCGTGACAGGGCGCAGCGCCCAGGTCGCGGAGTCGTTGTCGGAGTTGCGGAAGTCTCATGGCGGGCGGATGGTAGCACGAGGGCGCAGCGGGCCGGATCGATGCCCCTGGCCTTCAGATCTCTCCCCGCGACCCGATACAACTCTTAGGCATGTGATGAACGCACTCGGTTGCTGCTAGACCGAGTGGCGAGCAGACCCTCAGCGGTACCCCGGGACGAAGCAATCGCCCCGGGCACGCCAGGCATCAGCGCCCATCACCATTCGTTCAGGCGAGGAAGGCATGATCCAATCAAGCACGACCCGATCGAGCACGACCCCAGGCAAGCGGTTCCCCGCAGCCTGCGTCATGCGCGACGCCCCTGCCTGCGGCCTCGATCCAACCGTCCGCGGGAGCCGGTCGTGAAGCCCTTGGCAATGGTTTTCGCCCTGCTCGGCTGCCTGGTGGCATCCGATTCCGTGGCGGCCCCCGGCAGCCTGCTGTCTGCCGAATCAGGCAAGGTGTCGCCGCTGGTGGAGTCGGTGGTGAACAGCTTCCAGATGCTGCTGCCCGATTCGACCATCATCGTCGTATCCACCGACGGCGACGAGCGGCGGGAGATGGCCAAAGTGGCGTCCTTCCTCAAGGGCAAATCGCTCGACGGAAACCCGCAGCAGATCGTGGAATCCGTCAGGCAGCAGTTCCGCCGCGACAAGACCGGCTTTTCGCATCCGATCTGGCTGTCCGACACCCGCGCCAGAGGCAACGCCTGCGTACTGGGCGTGCAGCAGGACGGACAGGCAACGCATGCCTCCCTGCTCAGCAAGAAGATCGGCGATGCGCTGATCTCCGGCAATCGCGTGCGGCCGATCGACGCCGAGGTGGTCCAGGCGAGCATCATCGCTCACGAGATGTACCACTGCTACGAATACCTGCGGGGCTCGATGACCGATTTCTGGGAAGACGCGCTGCAATACCGTCTGGCCTATGCCACGCACCGCAGCGAATCGGCTGCAGACGCCTACGCCGCGCTGTACGTGCTGCAGCACTACGACGCCCTCGACACCCTCCGCATGCTGACGGAATTCCGCAAAATCGGCATGCTGAATTCGGACGTCGAGCACAACACCTCGCGCACCGTTGAATACGTGCTCGCGTCATACAACAACTCGCGGCTCATCCGCATGGTGCCCGGAAGACTTGCCCTGCTGGCCGAAGACATCCGCAACGACCGGGTGATGGACGAGAAGACTTTCGTCTCCCTGAAAAAATCATCGATCGAGATCACCGGCGCCTACATCGGCCTGCTCTCCGAGCGCCCTGGCCTCAACGTCAAGCGGGAAAAAGCCCAGTTGCTGACCGAGAAAATGACCCTGATGGACGACACGCCGCAGAACAGCCGGCTGACGGCCTATGTCATGAACGAGATATCGGCCTCCCTGCACAAGATCGGCGCCAGGCAGGCGGCCACCTCGAAGTACTTCAAGCCGCTGATGGAACGGTATGCAAGCCGGCTGGTTTCCGAACTGTTCGCGCAGCGGGGCAGCCCCGTCCATTTCTGACCGCGCAGCGCGCGCCTGCGAACAGCCCTGCCAGCCTTGCCTGGCCCGGTTTCGCCCCATGGCTGCGGCCCTTGCGGCAGGGTCATTCAGGATCATGGGTACCCGACGCGCGACGCGCTAGGGCTCGATGATGAACGAATCCTCTTCTGTCATCCTGGCGACAAAACCGCTCAACAGCAGCTTGTGCTCCTGGGACAGGTTCTCGAACGACAAGCCGATCCTGCGGCCCTCATTGTCGGTGTGATTGCTGTGGCGCAGTTTGGTCACGATATTCATCGTGGCGTTCACGTCGTCGAAGCGGATCGGAAACGACAGGTCGAGCAGTCCGCCGATCACGCCCAGCGAACGGGGCGACAGGATCATGGCGCCGGCCGCGCTGATATCGATGATCGATACCTCGACCGGCGCTTGCTTGCCGCTGGGCGAAATGGTCGCGGGCAAGGCCGTTTTCATGCGCATCATCTTGCGCACCTTCCTGGCTTGTGCCGAGGCCGGATAAGCGAACAGCACATGGGCAAAGGGCGCCTGGAACACGTTCAGGGCCTGCGCCTTGAACGAGAAATCGGTCTGGCCGGTAAACCCCAGGATCCGGTATTCATCGCCGATGACGATCTCGGTCTTGAGGCTGTCCATGCCGCTGGGCGTCAGCATCACGCCCTTGCCCTCGATGGCGGCGATGAATTGCGCCTCGTGCACCGGTGCGCCCTCGGCCATGCCGTGGATCTGCACATAGAGGCCCGGTCGCAGCCGCAGGGCTCTCAGGTTCGCTTCAAACAACTCGCTGCCATTCCCATCATCAGCCATCTATCGCCTCTCCTGGTTGCGCCATCAAACGGAAGCCCCGGGCCTGGACACGCTTCGCCATCGATTGGAACGACGCGATCCGGTCCCGGCCTCAGCATCACTTTACAGGCTCATGACTGAAAATGCGCTGATGCCCCACTGCAAGACGCATCAGACCACGCGCGGTTGTTGCTTCATGCGTACACAGTCAGAACACGAGGTGGTCATCTCACGACGCTGACGCGGGGGATTCAGTGAAACAGCTTGCCTTTCAGCAGTGCCATGCCCTGTGCCATGAGGTCGTCGCCTTGAGGCATCTGACCATTGGGCGTCAGCTTGTCGATCACCTGGGGCAGCATGTCGGCCAGGCCGCCAGCCGTCTCCTGCTCGTTCATACCGAGCCGGTTCGCGATCTGGCCCAGCTGGCTGTCGCCCAGGACCGATTTGATCTGGTCGGGCGAGACCGGCAGGTTCTGTCCGTTGCCGACCCACGAGGCCATCTGGTCGCCCAGCCCGTTGTTCTGGAAGGCCTGGGCCAGACCTGCAAGGCCACCGTTCTGGTCATTGCTGGACAACATCTGCGTCACCACGTCGAGCATGGCGTTGCTACCCCCCTTGCCGTTCAAGCCATTGAGCGCGCCTGTCACCGTATCGAGCAATCCCATTGTTTTCTCCTCGTCGAGTTGAAAACCCCAGCTTGGCACAGACTCGCGCCCGCATGACAAACACTTTCCAATGCTTTACGTTTTGCGATCCGGTGCATCAGCTGCAGTCATGCCTCCCAGCACGCGCCTGCGGTGCATCGCCAGTCCGATCAGCAGCACGCACGCCAGCGCGATCGTCGCGGGAAACAGGACGGTGACCAGCGAATAATGCTCGAGCGCCAGGATCACGATCCCGTTGCGCGCGGCCATCAGTCCAAAGAACGTCAGCGATTCCGAATGCGGCAGCCAGTAGACCTTGCGCACCGTCGGCCCGAAGCCGAGCACGTCGACCACCGTCAGCACCACGACGGCTCCGAGCGGATCGGACGTCACGTACCAGAGCGGCAGTGCAGAACACGCCGCCACGAGGAACCACACGTCGGTTCGCGTGATCGTCGTGTCGGCCCGCTTCACGTAGGCAAGCCACGCGATCCCCAGCGTGATGGCGCCTGACACGCCGATAGGCCAGGCGCCTGCCCCGCCCCCGCCTTCGATCTGCGCAACAAAGACGACCAGAGTCGTCGCGCCCCAGATCAACCAGGAAAAGACATGCGGGCGCGTGCTGCCGCTGGCGATCGCGCGAGCATAGGGCACGAAAGCCGCCAGCGTGAGCGCAATCGCCATGCCGCTCAACAGCGTCTTAGCGGTCAGGACATCCATGATCGGGCTCGATGGGTTTCATGTGGGCGGATGACGATTCAGGCTGCCGGATGCGGGCCGTGCTCACCGGCGACGCGCAGACCCGCGTATTGTTCTGCATCTGGCGGGATAATGCACGGAACCCCGATGCAACACGAACCAGGAAGCTCCGCCATGTCCTTCATCAGAATCTTCCCCCTGCGGGAAACCGAAGCCGTGCAACCGGATCAGTTCGGCCTGGGCAACCCGGCCCGCTGCCGCGCCGTGCGCCGCTTCGGCGCCAGCGAATTCTGGCTCAACATCAACCAGATCGCCGCCTACGAAGAATGCCCGCTCTACCTGATCTGCGACGCCGAGCCCAACGGGCTGGTCAACGGCATTCGCATCCGCCTCGTCGATGGCGCCATGCTCGTGGTGCCCGACGACCCCGAGGACGACGAACACGGCTTTGCCGCGGTGCTGGCTCAGGCCACGAGTGGACGGAATGCCGAGATGGGGTATTCGCGCTATATGACGGAGCTGGCGCGCCAGCACATGATCTGATCCATGCAGCCCAACGACAAAGCCGCACGTTCCCCTGCGCTTGGTCGTGAACGTAATCTAATGTAACCGCATCGTACCGCCCCCCTCATGGCGTGTAAGCTGGAACTTCACACTACACTCAGGAGGAATTGATCATGATGCGCAAACTGCTTCAAACGCGTTCCAGATGGCTGACTGTCGTCCTGGCAGGCGCAGCCGGCGCCATGCTTGCCACGGGCGCCGCGGCTGCAGGCGGCGGCAACAAGAACGAGAAGGCGACCAGGACCGAAGCCCAAGTCAGAAGCATGCATCACGAGCAGCACCGCGAACACAATCATGCCGGCGGTTCTGCCGAAGCACACCAAAGCGCAACCGGCACGGAAAACAGCAACGCCCAGTGGCAGGCCGAGGCTACTCGTGGCGCCGACCGCGCCTCGATGCGCCACGACATGAAGGACGGCGGCGAAGCGGCGAACGACAAGGCCCAAAAAGGCAAGAACAAGTCCGCAGACAAGCATGCGGACAAGTCGTCCGACAAGGGCAACCGCAAGAGCAAGTAAACCGCCGCGACGCGCAGGAGGCCTGCGCGGCGGTTATTCAAGCTGGGCCGGTTTCCGGCGGGTGTCGCCCGCCAACAGGTCACGGCGCTAACCACATTCAGCGTCAACGGGCTTTCAGCATGATCAATGCCCGCTCCAGTGGGCTATCTGCTTGCCCCGACGTCTTGCCCGGCTGGGTGTGGCTTAATTCATCGGGCGCAAGCCCGATCCCATGCACGCTTCTTTTTTGCGGGGACACCCAGCGCGCGGTCGTCAGCTTGAGCGCAGTGCGCCCCTCCAGGGGAAAGATGGTCTGTATGGTGGCTCGCCCGAACGTGGAAGTGCCCACGATCATGGCTCGCTGATGGTCCTGCAGGGCGGCCGCGACGATCTCCGCACCGGCCGCCGTACGCGCGTTGACCAGCACCACCAGGGGAACCTGCTTCACGTCGGGGTGCAGCCGTTTGAGGTAATCCGATTCGCGCCTCAGGTAGTCGTGAGGCGACGCGTGCACGCTGAAATTGCTGTGCTGGCTTTGTCCGGAAAAACGGGCGACCAGCGCGCCAGGCGGCAAGAACACGGCAGCGATGCCGACCGCCTCGTTCAGAAGGCCCCCTGTGCTGTCACGCAGGTCGAGCACGAGGCCTTTGGGTGCCTCTTGCCTGAATCGCTCGTTGAGTTGCCTGGCCAGGTCGCCGCCGGTACCCGCTGCAAACTGGCCGATCCGGACATGGACATAACCAGGCACCGGATCGTGCATGCTGACGGGATTCAGTCGAGCGGGGTGCCACTTGATCGCCCTCTCCACTGGCGCGTCCTGGCCCGCCTGGAGCACCATGAGCCTGATCGAAACGCGCGGCAGGACGCGCATGCGTAGCGTTCCATCCGGCATCGACAGGCCCTTGGGCAGTACGCCATCGAGCACCCGGTCACCGACCGCCAGCCCTGCATCTGCAGCGGGGGAATCCGGCACGACCTCCACAACCCTGAAGCCTGGTCCTTCCCGACGGAGCGCGAGCCCGACATCGGCTGGTTTTTCAGCTGCGCCAAGCAGTTCGGAAAACGCCTGCGCATCGAAATATTCACCGTCCGGGTCGACAGCACGCACGAGCGCCTTGATTTCGAGATGTTCGTACTGTTCGATATCGACTGGATCGACCAGGTTTGCCTTGATCATGGACAGGACTTGAGCGCGCAACCGTGTGTGCGCGACATCGATCAGCGCTGAAGGTCCGGATTCCGCGGCCAGTCCGGAAAGGGATAGCGTCACGCCGAGCAGGCAGGCAAGAATCCTCACGCCGCCAGTATGCACGAGCCCTCTCGGCTCATGCCTCGACGGTGGCTGGCTGCACCAGCCATCAGTCCGGCCTGGCTTGCGCTGTCCCCGCGTCGCGCGCTTCCATCAAGCGGTTGAGAATCGGCGCACAAATCACCCCCAGGGCAAGGCGCAGGCTCTTGCTGGGCACGACCATCGTGGTCGGGCGCGACATGGTGGCACCGGGAATGCGCCGGAGATATTCCGGAAAATCGTACCGTTCGCGGTCGCGAAAATGGATCACGCACAGCGATTCGTCGGGCAGCGGCACGTCGCGCGCGATGAAGGGGTTGGACGTGTCGACCAGCGGCATGCGCTGGATGTTGATGTCGGTCAGGCCGAACTGGGGGACGATGTAGTGGATGTAGTCCTCCATGCGGCGCAGGATGGTTTCCACCGACTCTTCGGGCGTGCACGTGCCCTTGCTGCAGTCGCGATGGATCTTCTGGATCCACTCCAGGTTGATGGCAGGCGCCACGCCGATCAGCAGGTCCACGTGCTGGGCCACGTCGAAGCCCTTGCGGCCCACGCGGCGGTCGATCTCGGGCGGGAAGTGGCGCGAATCCACCTTGCGGCGCGTCCAGGTGTTGGCCATCAGGCCGCCATGCTGCCCTTCGTAAAACAAGAGGTCGCTGCCTGGCGGCAACGGTGCCCACGGCGTGAACTCGCCAGGCGGCACGCCCAGTTTTTCGGCATGCTCGGCCGTGTGGGCATACTGGCGCACCACGCCGCTGCCGCATTCGCCATAGGCCTTGAAAAAGTCTTCCAGCTCCTGGAAGTGATTGCACTCGGGGCCGAACCACGACACGTTGTGGCCGCTGCCCCGCGCCTCGTCGAGCAGCGCAGTGAATTGCCGGTCGGTGTAGCGCCGGAACCCGTCGCCGTGGACGATCGCCGGCTTGATGTTCAGGCGCTCGAAAATGAACTTGAACGCGTGGCGTATCGTCGAGAGGCCCGCACCGGACGAGCCGGTCACGGCGATGATGGGATGCTGCTGGGACATGATTTTTATTCCCCCAGGTTGGCCAGAAGGCAGCGGAACCGAAAGTGTAACCCGGCACCCTTCTGAACGCGCAACTCGCCGTCGAGCGCCCTTCGCCCATGCTTTTCCGCCTGCCCGGATGCAGGCCACTGGCGCGCAGGCGCTGCGCTCGTTTAAGCTTTTGCTTTCTGTATCGACAACCCTGCCATGATCAGCAAGCAAGACGTCCTCCAGGCCTTCAACTTCCGCCATGCCTGCAAGACCTTCGACCCGGCGCGCCAGATTCCCGATGCCGACTTTCGCTACATTCTCGAATGCGGCCGCCTGTCGCCCAGTTCCTTCGGCTACGAGCCGTGGCGCTTTGTCGTCGTGCAGGACAGGGCGCTGCGCGAGCAGCTGCGGACGGTGAGCTGGGGCGCGCAAGGGCAGTTTCCCACGGCGAGCCACGTGGTCGCCATCCTGGCGCGCAAGGAAGACATGCTGCCGGGATCGGACTATACGGAGCACGTCATGCGCAACGTGCAGCACATGACGGAAGAAGGCATCGCGCGCCGGCACACGTTCTACCCGCAGTTCCACCAGCACGATTTCCGGCTCGACACGCCGCGCGCGCGCTTCGACTGGGCCTGCCACCAGGCCTACATCGCGCTCGCCAACATGATGACCGCGGCGGCGCTGATCCGCATCGACTCGTGTCCGGTGGAAGGCTTCAACCGCGCGGACGCAGAAGCCGTGCTGGCAGAGGCCGGCCTGCTGGAAGACGGCCGCTTCGGGCTCGCCGTCATGGTCGCGTTCGGCTACCGCATCAACCCGCAGCCGGTGAAGACGCGGCAGGCCATCGAGGACGTGGTGCGCTGGGTGTAATTGCGCACGCGGTCCTGGCTGCGATGCATCGGCCAGGCAATGCCAGGTTATGACCGGCTGGCAGCGAAGCGCAGCCTGGCTGCAATGAGCCCGATCCCTGCCGCGAGGAACCAGACCGTGGAGGGTTCGGGCACCGCAGAGACAGTGTAGTTTTCCAGTGCGCCGGCGGCGGACGTCATCGTGATGCCGGGCGCCAGCACGATACCCGTCAGCCGTGCCGTATCGTAGGCGTTCACATCGCCCCCACCCCCACCGGCCACCAGCAGCTCGCTCCACAGCACGTATTCCTGTCCGACGTTGACGGTAGCCGTCAGCATGAACTGGAGGTCGAACGTGCCGTTGGCCGCGTCGCCCCCGGGTATGACGGGAAAGCCGGTATAACTTTCCAGGTTGAAAAACCCGGTCGGGGCCTGCAGGCTGCCCTGGTTGGTCGCGAGAGCCCGAGCCAGCGTCTGGTAAAAGGTGCCACCCCCATCAGCATCAAAGTAGCTTCGCTGCGGATCGTACAGCCCGGCGTTGTAGTAGAAGACCCCGTAGTCGTCCCAGTTGCCGTCCAGGGAAAAGGTCATATTGACGACGGTGGTCGTCAGGCCGACGCCGCTGCCGAAAAATGTCACCTCGTCGCGCCAGAAGCTGTAGGCCTCGGCGCCCGACGAAATCACGCTGGACTCGAAGCTGATGGCGCGCGCCTGGTTGCGGCCGTAGTCGGTGCGCGCATCGGCGTACGCATCGCTCAGGATCGCACCGGGATTGGCAAGACAGCCCCCAATGGGACATACGAACGCGTTGGCATGAACCTGATTGTTCACCTGGGTATTGGAGTCGAAGTCGTTATCCTCCACGTAGCCATTCACCGTATCGCCGCTGGCCCCGGCCGATGCGTAGGAATACACGC
>JBFHQA010000075.1:0-12313 GCA_041592455.1 Thiobacillus sp.
CTGGTAGATCATGGCATCGCAACCGATTTCGCGCGCAATTTCCTCGTCGGTTCGACCGCTGGCAATCAGTTCGTTGCGCGTGGGCATGTCGATGCCATAGACGTTGGAATAGCGCACCGGCGGCGAGGCCGAGGCGAAATACACGTTCTCCGCGCCGGCGTCGCGCGCCATCTGCACGATTTCGCGGCTGGTGGTGCCGCGCACGATCGAGTCGTCGACCAGCAGGACGTTCTTGCCCTTGAATTCCTCGGCGATGGCGTTGAGCTTCTGCCTCACCGACTTCTTGCGCAAGGCCTGCCCCGGCATGATGAAGGTTCGACCGATATAGCGGTTCTTGATGAAGCCTTCGCGGTACGGCACCTTGAGATGGTTCGCCAGTTGCAGGGCCGAAGGCCGGCTGGTGTCCGGAATCGGGATGACCACGTCGATCTTCAGGTGGGCATATTCGCGCTTGATCTTTTCGGCCAGCGAAACGCCCATCGCCAGACGTGTGCTGTAGACCGAAATGCCGTCCATGACCGAATCAGGGCGGGCAAGATAGACATACTCGAAGATGCAGGGATTGAGCACGGCCTTGTCGCTGCACTGGCGGCTATGCAACTGACGCTGGTAGTCGATGAACACCGCCTCGCCCGGCGCCACGTCGCGCAGCAGCCGGAAGCCGAGGGTATCGATGGCCACGCTCTCCGAGGCGACCATGTATTCGTGCGGGACGACCTGGTCGTTGACGCCGATCACCAGCGGACGGATGCCGTGAGGATCGCGAAACGCCAGCAGGCCGTAGCCGGCGATGAAGGCCGTCACGGCATAAGCGCCCTTGCAGCGCGCATGCACGCCCGCCACTGCGCCGAAAATCGTGTCCAGGCTCAGCTTCTGCCCCGACGCGCGCACCTGGAGTTCATGCGCCAGCACGTTCAGCAGGACCTCGGAATCCGAGTTCGTGTTGACGTGGCGCAGGTCGGTGCGGAACAGCGACTCTTTCAGTTCGTGCGTATTGGTAAGGTTGCCGTTGTGGCCCAGTACGATGCCGTAGGGCGAATTGACGTAGAACGGCTGCGACTCGGCCGACGAGGACGCGCTGCCCGCGGTGGGGTAGCGCACATGCGCGACGCCCATGTCGCCGAGCAGGTTGCGCATGTCGCGGGTGCGGAACACGTCGCGCGCCAGCCCCTGGTCCTTGTGCATGTGAAAGCGGCTTTCCTCGGCTGTCACGATGCCTGCCGCATCCTGCCCGCGATGCTGCAACACCATCAGCCCGTCATACAAAAGCTGGTTGACCGCCGTATTGGCGACGACTCCGATTACCCCGCACATGCTGTGCACCCATCCATAAAATAATTGAACAACATCAATCGAAACGGACGTGCTTGGCCACGTCCGTCGGCAACAACGGCAAGGCGCGCATCGCCATCGCCTCCAGGCTGTCCGACAGGGCAGCCTGCTTCCAGAAATCGGTGCGCGGCAGCGAGGTCAGGCCCGCTGCCACCGTCAGTCCCACCAGAATGACCATGCCCTTGACCAGTCCCAGGCCGCCTCCCAATACCTTGTCGGCACTGCCCAGGCCCACCGCCTTGACCAGCGAGGCCAGCATATGGCCCAGCAACAGCACGCCGATCAGCACAGCCAGGAAAATCACCGCGAAACCGGCGAAATAGCGTATGGCCGGTGTCTCGATGGAAATGGGCAGCAAGGGGGCCACCATCAGCGCGCCCCATTTTCCCAGCATGAACGCCAGTATCCAGGCGGCAAGCGAAAACAGCGTGTCGATCATGCCGCGCATCAGGCCGCGCACGACCGTCAGCACCACAACCAGCAGGACGATGATGTCGAGCACGCTCACTTGGTCACGACCTGGCCAGCCATGCCCTGCTCGGCCAGCTTGATCCCGGCCGCCACCGCGGCCTCACGCGTTGCAAATGGTCCGACCCGCACGCGCGTCAGGGAGCCCAGCTTGTCCGTATAGGCGGGAAAGCCCGCCTTGGCTGCGCGCTCCTTGAGTTGCTGGGCCTTGCCGGCATCCGAAAGCGCAGCAAGCTGGAACACATAGCGCTCGTTCGACGCAGCGGGCTTGGCCGGGGAGACAGGGGGGTCAGCCGGCTTGGCGGGCTGGGGTTTGGGCGCGGGAGGCGGCGCAGGCTTGGGCGGTTCCGGCTTGGGCGGTTCCGGCTTGGCTGGCGCCGGCTTCGCAGGCTCCGGCCGGACCGGCTGGGGAACGGGAAGAGCTGGCACTGCCGCGACGATGGGGGCAGGCTCTGCAGAGGCTTCGGGCTCTGCCGGCTGGACCGGCTGGGGTGCCTGTACCGGCGCGGGTTGAGGTGCGGGCGCGGGTTCGACCTTGGGGACGGCGGCCATGCGCACGGCCAGCGAACTGGCTGGCGGCGGCTCGTCTTCGAGCAGCAGCGGCAGGACGATCACGGCCAGCAGGGTCAGCGCAACGGCACCGATCAGGCGGCGCCGGGCACGGCGTTTGAGGTCGTTTTCAGTGCTGGGTAGCGGCATGGTCGAGCACGGCAGCAACGGTAAAGAATGAACCGAAGACGAGAATTCTATCACCTTCACGCGCTGCGCTTCGCGCCTCGGCCAGTGCCAGGCCGATATCCGGCTGCACGATGACGGGGGCATCACCCACCTGAAGGCGCAGCGTGGCGGCCAGTGCCGCAGCCTCGCGTGCGCGCGGCGAATCCGGCGTGCAGGTCCACCAGGCATCGATCGCGCCGGCCAGCGGCTCGAACACGCCGGCGGCGTCCTTGTCGCCGAGCATGCCCACTACCGCGAGCGTGCGCCCGGTGATCGGGTGTTCGCGCAGCGTGGCGGCCAGCGCGCGCGCCGCTTCGGGATTGTGCGCCACGTCGACGATCAGGTCCGGATGGTGCCCAACCTGCTGGAAGCGCCCGGGCACGCGTGCTGCGCCCAGCCCATGGATCACAGCCTCCTTGTCCACAGGCAGTACCGGGCGCAGGCTTTCCAGCACAGCCAGGGCACCGGCCGCATTGCGCAACTGAATGGCGCCGCGCAGGGCGGGTAGCGGCAAATCGGTCCAGATCAGGGCGCGGCCCTGATAATCCCACGTGCTGTCCTTTCGACGGACGAAATAATCCCGATCGATACAGCGCAAATCGGCCCCAAGCCCGCCTGCGTGCTCAAGCAGGCTGTGAGGCGGCATGGGATCGGAACAGATGGCCGGGCGCCCTGCCCGGAAGATGCCGGCCTTCTCGTAGCCGATCTTGTCGCGGGTGTCGCCCAGGTAATCCATGTGATCGAGGTCGACGCTGGTCACGATGGCCGCATCCGCGTCGAACACGTTGACCGCGTCGAGCCGCCCGCCAAGCCCGACTTCGAGGATCGCCACGTCCACGCCGGCCTGGATGAACTGCCGCATGGCGGCCAGGGTGCCGAACTCGAAATAGGTCAGCGCGGAGTCGCTGCGTGCGGCATCAATCTGCTCGAACGATTCGATCAGTTCCGCATCGCTCGATTCGCGGCCGGCGATCCGTACGCGTTCGTTGTAGCGCAGCAGATGCGGCGAAGTGTAGAGGCCGGTGACATAGCCCGCGGCGCCGAGCATGGCTTCGAGGAAGGCGCAGGTGGAACCCTTGCCGTTGGTGCCGCCGACGATGATGACGGGGAAGGTCGGTTCAAGCCCGAGCGCATCCCGGACGACGCGCACGCGGTCGAGGCCGAGCTCGATCGTGCTCGGGTGCAGCCGCTCGAGCCGCGCCAGCCAGGCGTCGAGCGTCCGGGGATCCGGATTCGACACCGCCTAGGCTGCGAGCGCGGGCCGCCCCATCAGGATGGACAGCATGGTGGCGAGTTCGTCCCGCATCTGGCGGCGGTCGATGATGCGGTCGATCGCGCCCTTGTCCAGCAGGAACTCGGCGCGCTGGAAGCCTTCAGGCAAGGTTTCGCGCACAGTCTGCTCGATCACGCGCGGGCCTGCAAAACCGATCAGCGCATTGGGCTCGGCGACGATGAGGTCACCCAGCATGGCGAAGCTGGCCGACACGCCGCCCATCGTCGGGTCGGTCAGGACCGAAATGAACGGCAGGCGGTTGCGTGACAACTGGGTCAGCGCCGCAGACGTCTTGGCCATCTGCATCAGCGAAAACAGGCCCTCCTGCATGCGCGCGCCGCCGCTGGCCGAGAAGCAGACGAAGGCCGAGTTCGACTCGATCGCCGCCTCGACGCCCTGGACGAAACGCTCGCCGACCACTGATCCCATCGAGCCGCCCATGAACTTGAATTCGAACGCCGCGACCACGGCCGGCACGGCCTTGATGCTGCCGCCCATGACGATCAGCGCATCGGTCTCCGAGGTGCCGGTCTGGGCATCCTTCAACCGGTCAGGGTACTTCTTGCTGTCCTTGAATTTCAGGGGATCGAGCGGCGTGACCTGGGCGCCGATCTCATGCTGCCCTTCTGCATCCAGCAGCATCGACAGGCGCTGGCGCGCGCCGATGCGATGGTGATGGCCGCACTTCGGGCACACCTCCAGGTTGGTCTCGAGGTCGGCCCGGTACAACACTTCGTTGCAAGCCGGGCATTTCGACCACAGGCCCTCGGGCATCGACTTCTTGTCGCCCTGTGTACGACGCTTGATCTTGGGCGGCAGGATTTTCTGGAACCAGCTCATGTTGTGCTCCGCTTGTTTGTTTTATTTCGATGCCGCATCGACGCCCCGGCGCAAATCCTGCACCAGGCTTTTGACGCGGTTGATCAGTTCGCCTTCGGGGGCGGTTTCGATTTCGTTCACGATGCGGCTGCCCACCACGACCGCATCCGAAATGCGCGCCACGGCTTCGGCCGTTGCGGCGTCACGGATGCCGAAGCCGACGCCGACCGGCAATGCGCAGTGGCGGCGGATGGTGGCGATCTTCTGTGCCACCTCGTTGGTATCGAGGTTGGCCGAGCCCGTCACGCCCTTGAGGGAAACGTAGTAGATGAATCCGCCGGCGGCTGCGGCCACCTGCTCCACCCGCGACTCGGGCGTGGTGGGCGACAGCAGGAAAATCGGATCCAGCCCGGCAGCCTTGAACACGTCGGCCACGCCGTGCGATTCCTCGGGAGGGATATCGACCGTCAGCACGCCATCGACGCCCGCCGCCTTGGCGGCCTGGGCAAACGCCTCGTAGCCCATGCGCTCGACCGGGTTGGCATAGCCCATCAGGACCACCGGGGTCGTGGTGTTGGACTTGCGAAACTCCGCGGTCATCGCCAGCACGTCCTTGAGGCCGACCTTGTTGGCCAGAGCGCGCTCCGAGGCCCGCTGGATCACGGGTCCGTCGGCCATCGGATCGGAAAACGGCACGCCGAGCTCGATGATGTCGGCGCCGGCTTCGACCAGCGCATGCATCAGCGGCACGGTCAGCCCCTTGCCGGGATCGCCGGCCGTGATGAAGGGAATCAGGGCTTTCTTGTTGTGCGCCTTGAGCGCGGTAAAGGTCTGGCCGATGCGGCTCATGATGATGTCTTCTGTGTACGGTTCAGGTGAGATTCAGGGTCAGAGCGAAATGCCCGACACCTTGGCCACGGTGTTGATGTCCTTGTCGCCGCGTCCGGACAGGTTGACCAGGATGACCTGGTCCTTCTTCATGGTCGGGGCCAGCTTCTTGGCCTGGGCCACGGCATGGCTGGACTCGAGCGCCGGAATGATGCCCTCGAAGCGGCACAGGTCGTGGAATGCGGCCATCGCTTCGTCGTCGTTGATCGCGACGTATTCGGCGCGCCCGGCATCCTTCAGGTAGCTGTGCTCGGGGCCGACGCCCGGGTAATCGAGGCCGGCCGACACCGAGTGCGTCTCGATGATCTGGCCGTTCTCGTCCTGCATCAGGTAGCTGCGGAAGCCGTGCAGCACGCCTGGGCTGCCCGCCGACAGCGGGGCGGCATGCTTGCCGCTGGCGATGCCCGAGCCGCCGGCCTCGACGCCAATCAGGCGCACGTCCTCGAACGGGATGTAGGGGTGGAAAATGCCGATGGCGTTGGAACCGCCGCCGACGCAGGCGATCACGGCATCGGGCTGGCGACCGGCCAGTTCGGGCATCTGGGTGATGCATTCGCGACCGATCACGCACTGGAAATCGCGCACCAGCATGGGATAGGGATGCGGACCGGCAGCCGTGCCGAGGATGTAGAAGGTGGATTCGACATTGGTCACCCAGTCGCGCATGGCTTCGTTGAGCGCGTCCTTCAGCGTCCTGGAACCGCTGGAAACCGGCACCACGGTGGCGCCCAGGAGCTTCATGCGGAAGACGTTGGGCGCCTGGCGCGCGACGTCTTCCGCGCCCATGTAGACCACGCATTCCATGCCGTAGCGTGCCGCCACGGTAGCCGAAGCCACGCCATGCTGGCCCGCGCCAGTCTCGGCGATGACGCGCTTCTTGCCCATGCGTCGTGCGAGCAGCGCCTGGCCGATCGTGTTGTTGATCTTGTGCGCGCCGGTATGGTTGAGGTCCTCGCGCTTGAGGTAGATCTGCGCGCCGCCATACTGCTCGGAAAGACGCCTGGCGTGATACACCGGGCTGGGGCGGCCGACGTAATGCTTCAGTTCGTACTCGAACTCGGCCATGAAGTCCGGGTCCTGGCGCGCCTTGTCATACTCGACGCGCAATTCCTCCAGCGCCGCCATCAGGGTTTCGGCGACGAAAATGCCGCCATAGGGGCCGAAGTGTCCGTGTGAATCCGGGAGATCAGTCAATTTCATGTTGCTTTCGCTTTCGCAATGAATTGCGCCATTTTGTGCGGGTCCTTGATGCCTTTTGACGCCTCCACGCCGGAGGACACGTCCACCGCCCAGGGGCGCACGCGCCGGACCGCCTCGTCGATGTTGTCCGGATGGAGTCCGCCCGACAAGATCACCGGCCGCGGCAGGTTTTCCGGGATCAGCGTCCAGTCGAAGCGCTCGCCCGTCCCGCCGGGAACGCCCGGCACGAAGGCATCGAGCAGCAAGCCGCGCGCGGCATCAAAGTCAGCCGCGTATTTTAGCAAATCCGTGTCCTGGTTCACGCGCACGGCCTTGATATAGGGCCGGCCATGACGGGCGCAGTCGGCCGGCGACTCGTCGCCGTGAAACTGCAGCAGATCGAGCGGCACCTGTTCCAGCACCGACGCCACCCATCCGGGCTCGGCATTCACGAACAGGCCGACCGACTGGACAAACGGCGGCAGGCGACGGACCAGTTCGGCCGCGGTTGCGATCGAGACATTGCGCGGGCTTTTTGCATAGAACACAAACCCCAGAGCATCGGCTCCCGCGTCGCAGGCGGCTTGCACATCCTGCGCCCGGGTGAGCCCACATATTTTTACGCGAACAGCCATCGGTCGGAGGTTTCCGGCAATTCAAAGTGCGCAGGATACCGGATGTGCGACAGGTACAGGCCTGCCGCATCGAAAGTCGGCGCGGCGCGGGTGCGGTCCCTGCCTTCCAGGAGGTCCTGCATCCAGGCCGGGGACTGGGCGCCGGCTCCGACATGGATCAGGCAGCCCATGATGTTCCTCACCATGTGATGCAGAAACCCGTCCGCACGGAAATCGCACAGCAGATAATCGCCGCGCCGCTCGATCCGCGCCACCCGGAGTTCCTTGACCGGCGACCGGGCCTGGCACTCGGCAGCCCGGAATGCCGAGAAATCATGCCGGCCGATCAGGTGTTCGGCCGCGCGGTTCATCGCGTCGGCATCCAGCGGGCGATGATGCCAGCCGATCATGCCGTGATCGAGGCCGGGACGGACCGGATGGTTGAGCAGCACGTAGCGATAGCCGCGCTGCATGGCGGCGAAGCGTGCATGAAATTCCTCGCTCACTTCGCGCGCCCACTGGACCGCCACGCCTGCGGGCAGATGGCTGTTGACGCCGCGCACCCAGGCCGTCAACGGGCGGACAGCCGGGGTGTCGAAATGGGCGACCTGGAAAGCGGCGTGGACGCCGGTGTCGGTGCGGCCGGCTGCCGTCACGACGGTTTTTTCACCGGCGATGGCGGCGACCGCGGCTTCCAGCGCGTCCTGGACGCCGCATCCCTGCGGTTGCGACTGCCAGCCGCAAAACCCGATGCCGCAATATTCCAGACCCAATGCAATTCTCATATCCCGGTGCCTTGTCGGCCTCACGCAAACAGCAGCAGCAATCCTGCCAGACCCGCCAGTATGACGGCGCTGTCGCGTCCTTGCCAGCGTTCGGCCTGGAGCACATAGCGATCGGGCTGGGCGTCGTCCACCGGCGGGGCGCGGAGGGCGTCCATCCAGCGGACCGGCGGGGGCGCATGCTCGACGTAATCCAGCGTCAGTCCCAGGCGCACAGCGAAGGCGCGGCGATCGAAACCCAGCACGCTCAGCGGCCAGCACAGTGCATACAGGCCATAGACGATCCGGGGACGCGACGTATACGCCAGGAAAACCGCGAGGCCGGACAGGATCAGGGCCAGACGCAGCACGCGCCATGCGCCTTCCTGCAGTCCTTCGAGGCTCGGACTGGCCCAGCCGAGAACCGGCCACAGGCTGGTGCCGGGTACAGTGTAGGCATAGGCCAGCAGCAGCACCGCCAGCAGCCAGCGGGTGCGGCGCAGCAGGCGCCAGCCTTCGCGGCGGACCGGCGCAAACAGAAAGGCCGTCGCAGTCGCGACGGCCAGGATCAGGAGGGGTGGCCAGGCGGCCAGTTCAGCCGCCACCGCCCACCCGCACCCCAACAGGATGCGGGCAACCGGATGAAGCGAATCAGCCAAGAGAACTCAACATGCCTTTTGCATCCGACTTCTGCTTCTCGCTGCCTTCGGCCAGCACCTCGTTGAGGATTTCGCGTGCGCCTTCCTTGTCGCCCATCTCCACGTAGGCGCGCGCCAGATCGAGCTTGGTCCCGACTTCGTCGAGTTCGAGATCGTTGCCGGAGCCTTCGCCCAGGTCGAGGTCCAGGCCGCTGAAGTCAAACTTGCTGTCCGGCCCGTTGTCCTCTTCCAGTCCGAGGTCCAGCGACAGCGTGTCGTCTTCCGGGCCTGCTGGCAGATCCAGTTCGGGCAATTCGAAATCGAGGCCCTGGGTGTCGGGCTCCGCATAGCCCGACTGCGCCGGTGCGGCTGCTTCGGGCGGGGCGTCGAAGTTCAGCACCTGGCCCGGGGACTCGAACTCCATGACTTCGGGCGCCTTGACGGGCTCGGGAGCAGCTTCCGGCTCGGCTTCCGGCTCGGCTTCCGGCTCGGGCTCCGGCTCGACTTCCAGTCCGAATTCGGCAGTAGCCTCGGGCTCGGAAACAGCCTCGACCGTTTCTTCGGGCTGCATCAGGTCATCGGCTTCGCTTTCTTCGGAGAAGGCCACGGCCCCCCCCGCAACTGCGGCGGTTGCCGCAACCGTGGCGGCCTCGCCGCCAGACACGCCACCCGACTGCACCCCGCCATACAGCGGGTTGGTCGGGTCGATGCTGCGGCCCATTTCGCAGGCCTTGTCCCAATGCGGGCTCGACTTGTTGCCCAGTGCGGCAAACAGTTCGCCGGCGACCGACTCGAAAGCCTTGGTGTCGTGGCGGGCAGCGTAGATTTCGAGCAGCTTGACGCGAATTTCGTGGCGATCCGGATTCTTGCTGACGGCTTCCTTGAGGATTTCCTCAGCCTGGGCGTCGCGGCCGTAGGCCATGTACACCTCGGCTTCGGCGATCGGGTCGACGTCGTGCGTATCGATCGTGCCCAGGCCTGCCTGGCTGAAATCGGTCAGGAAGGACGTGTCGCCCGTGTTCACGCTGCCGCCGGAGGCCGCACCGATGATCGAATTCGGGCGGACATCGCCTCCGCTCATGATGCTGTCCTCGAGCGCGGTGCTCGTTGCCTTGCGGCGGCGACCGGCGCCCGCCATCATCCACCAGAGCACGCCGCCCAGGCCCAGCGCCGCCAGGCCACCGCCCCAATACATGGGGTTGGAAATGAAGGGGTCGTACCAGTTTTCGGTAGGCTCGGGAGCCGCCGGAGGCGCTTCGACCACCGGTGCGACCGGTACAGGCGCCGGGGCCTTGACTTCAGGCACGGGCGCAGCAGGAGGCGTGGCGGGCGCTGCGGGAGGCATGGCAGCTGCTGCTGCAGCCTCGGCTTGCGCCTTTTCCTTCATCTCGACCAGCTTCTGCATGTCCTGGACCTGCTTTTCCAGCGCTGCGACGCGCTGGGCCGATTCCTTCAGGGCTTTCTCGCGGGCGGTGGCGTCTTCTTCCTGAGCGCGCAGTTTTTCCTGCAGCGCACGCGTCTCGTCGGCCTTGGCTGCGGCTGCAGCAGAGGGCGGCGTGGACTTGGACAGCTTGACGACATCCTTCTGTGCTTCGGGCGCCGGCTTGGCGCGGTCTTCGACCTTGGGCGTGATCTTGCCGCTGGTGGCCTGGCCCGGCGCCGCCTTAGCCTCGGGCGCCGCGCTCACGGCCCCGGCCAGCTTCTGGCGATAGGCACGCCAGTCCTCTGCCTGGAGCTTGAGTTCGCGCACGGCTTCCTGCTGGGATATAGCCGCAACCTTGTCGGCCGAGGGCACGCTGAGCGTCTTGCCCGCGCGCAAACGGTTCATATTGTTGCCGTCGAAAGCCTGGGTGTTCTCGCGATACAGTCCCAGCAGGGTCTGCTCCAGGCTGACGCCTTCCGGACGCACGCGGCTGGCAATGCCTGCCAGCGTATCGCCACGCTTGACCAGGATGTTGTCGGGTGCGGGCGCCTTGGGCGCGGGCGCAGGCTTGGGGGTCGGCGCGGGCGCGGCTGGCTTGGCCGCAGGCCGGGCCGGAGCGGCCTCGGCTTTAGGTGCTGGTGCGGGAGCGGCGGCAGGCGCCGGCTTGGCGGGCTGGGACGGCACCGCGACTGCCACCGGGGCAACGGTTTGCGGCGCGGCCATGCCGGGCGGATCGAGCAGCATCGTGTATTCGCGCACCAGGCGGCCAGACGCCCAGTTGAGCTCGACCAGCATGTCGATGAAGGGATCGGTCACCGGGCGGGTGGAGGTCACCTTGAGCACGGCCTTGCCGTTCGGCTTTTTCTCGACCGTAAACCGCAGGGAAGTCAGGACCGGAGCGAATTCGACACGCGCGTCACGGAAGGCCTGGTCAGAAGCGAGAGTGGCCGACAGGCTTTCGAGCTCGGCCTTGTCTGCCGCGAACAACTCGATCTCGGCCGCAAGCGGCTGGCCCAGCGCCGAAGTGACGGACAGCTTGCCCAACCCGGCCGCATGCGCCAGCAACGGCATGGCAATCAGGCCTGCGGCTGCCAGTTGGGTGGTGAAGCGCTTCAATTTCATCCCGTTTCTCCCAGTTCGCCCCGGCTGGCGGGGCTGTTGAATACTTGACGCCACTATTGACGGCTCGGCAGACGCAATCTTTAGTGCATAAACCGCACCAGCACGAAGATATTTATCCCCAATCCTTGTTATTAACGGGCTTCAAGCAAGATTCTCAGCATGCGGCGCAACGGCTCGGCGGCCCCCCACAGGAGCTGGTCGCCAACGGTGAACGCGGTGAGGTACTCCGGCCCCATGTTGAGCTTGCGCATGCGGCCGATCGGCACGGTCAGCGTGCCCGTCACGGCGGCCGGGGTCAGTTCGCGCATGGTGATCTCGCGGTCGTTGGGCACGACCTTGACCCACTGGTTGTGCGCGGCGATCAGGTTGTGGACATCCTCGAGCGGCACATCCTTCGTGAGCTTGATCGTCAGCGCCTGCGAGTGGCAGCGCATCGCGCCGACGCGCACGCACAGGCCGTCGATCGGGATCGGCTTGTCGCTGCGGCGCATGATCTTGTTGGCCTCGACCTGCGCTTTCCACTCCTCCTTCGACTGGCCGGATTCGAGCGCGACGTCGATCCAGGGAATAAGGTTGCCGGCGAGCGGAACGGGCCACGCGTCGACCGGATAGCGGTCGGAGCGGATAAAGTCGGCGACCTTCCGGTCGATCTCGAGAATCGCCGAGGCCGGGTCGTCGAGCAGGCCCTTGACCTCGCCATGCACCGCGCCCATCTGCTGGATCAGCTCGCGCATGTTGCGCGCGCCGGCGCCCGAGGCGGCCTGGTAGGTCATCGGCGACACCCACTCGACCAGACCGGCGTCGAACAGCCCGCCCATCGCCATCAGCATCAGCGAGACCGTGCAGTTGCCGCCGACGTAGGTCTTGACGCCGTTGGCGATGCCGTCCTGGATGACGTTCTTGTTGACCGGGTCGAGGATGATGATGGCCATGGGCGGTCTGTTCGAGCGGCAGCTGATCGACTGGATCAGCGTGATGACCTACCAGGCCGCCTCCGGCGGCGGCGCGCGCCACATGCGCGAGCTGCTCGCCGGGATGGGCTGCCTGCACGGCAGCGTCCTGGACCTGCTCGCCGACCC
>JBFHQA010000076.1:0-12262 GCA_041592455.1 Thiobacillus sp.
ACCACCCCTTCCCATCCCGAACAGGACGGTGAAACGCTCCCGCGCCAATGATAGTAGGCAGCTCGCCTGTGAAAGTAGGTCATCGTCAGACTCCTTATACGCACCACAAGGTGCTCAAAAACCCCCTCCCAAAAAGAGGGGGTTTTTTTTGCCCGGAATTAAACAACGGGTTCCTGGCACCCAACATGTAAAATCCAGGCGTGACGACACAAGCCCATAAAGCGCTGTTTCCCCTGCTTCGCCGTTTGTCCGACGGGCGGTTTCATTCAGGCCAGGACCTGGCCCTCGAATTCGACCTGTCCCGCGCCAGCATTTTCAATCTGATGAATCAGGCCGAGTCGATGGGATTGAAGGTGCATGCGGTACGCGGCAAGGGCTACCGCTTGCCGGTACCGGTTGACTGGCTGAGTCGAGAAGCAGTGGAGGCTCGATTGGGCGAGGCCTGCCAGGCATTTGACGTATTTATCCTGGACACGGTTGGGTCGACCAACACGGAACTGATGTCTGCGGCTCTTCAAGGTGCGGTGGATGGTACGGTGTATTGCGCCGAGCACCAGCTTGCCGGGCGAGGCAGGCGCGGGCGGGGTTGGCACGCCGTGCTGGGCGGCAGCCTGGTGTTTTCGGTGCTGTTCCGTTTCGAGTCGGGTCTGCAGTCGCTCTCGGGCTTGAGCCTGGCCGTGGGATTGGCGATTGCACGGGCGGTGAACCGGCATAGCCGGGTCGAGGCGCGCCTGAAATGGCCGAACGATGTTCTGGTGGATTATCGCAAGCTGGCCGGGATCCTGGTCGAGGTGCAGGGCGACATGCATGGATCGGCGCTGGCCGTGGTGGGGGTCGGGATCAATGTCAGCCTGAGTGCGGAGCAGCGGGATACGGTCGACCAGGCGGTCGTGGATTTGACGGAAATGGGCGTGAGTGTCGGAAGAAACCAGTTGCTGGCAGATTGCCTGAGGGAGTTGCATACGATCCTGCAGGCTTTTCGTCAGCACGGTTTTGCGGCGCTGCGTGACGCCTGGTTGGAACTGGATGCCTTCGCAGATAAGCCGGTGGTGCTGCAGTTGCCGGATGCGCGCGGCGTGAGCGGGCTGGGTGGGGGCGTGGACGAGTCGGGTGCCTTTTTGCTGAAGCAAGAGGGTTTGCGTATCGAGGCGTTCAGCGGCGGGGAAATCAGCTTGCGGCTGGTAAGGGGCTAGGATGAAGTCGAGTTGCTTGCTGCTGGACGCGGGCAATACCCGGCTGAAATGGGCGCTGGTCGAGGCGGGAGCCTGGGTCGACCAGGGCAGTGCGACTTATGCGGATCTGTCAGGCCTGGTGCCGGCTTTGCAGCGTGCAACGTGCTGCTATGTCGCGAGCGTGGTGCGCAAGCAGGATCGTGACCGGGTCGAGGAACTGGTATCCCGCCATGTAAAAGATATCGTGTGGCTGGCCTCCGAGGCGCGCTTTGGGGATGTTCGCAATGCGTATGCGGAGCCGTCGCAACTGGGTGTGGACCGCTGGCTGGGTCTGATTGCGGCGCGTGCGCGCAGCAAGGATGCGACGCTCGTGGTGTCGGTGGGAACGGCGATGACCGTGGATGCCCTGGAAGCGAGCGGTGGTTTTTCGGGGGGGGTGATCGTGCCGGGCGTCGGCCTGATGCGGCAGGCGCTGACCCAGGGGACGGCAGGGGTCGCCGAGGTCGAAGGGCGTTGCGTGGCCTTTCCGCGTTCGACAGCCGATGCGGTCGAGAGTGGGATCATGGCGGCGTTGAGCGGGGCTGTTAACAGGCAGTATGGTCGATTGAGGGATGTGGCTGGTGATGCGCCGCGCTGCATTGTGACTGGAGGCGACGCAGCGCGCTTGATGCCGCACCTGGATATGGACGTCGAGCATGCGCCCGCGCTGGTGCTTGAAGGCATGGCGCTCGTGGCGAGTGAGGGATACGAAGGATGAGATGGGTGACGCGGGGTTTGCTGGCAGCCAATGTTCTGGTGGCGGCATTTTTCATCGGCAAGGCATACTGGCCGCACGAGCCTGCGGCGGATGTCGCGCCGCTGAACGTCGAACGGCTCAGCCTGCGCAGCCAGTCTGCGGCGGACTCGGGAGAGGGGGGGAGCGTGCCTGCTTCTGCTGTTCCAGAAGCCTATTGCATCGAATGGCGGGGCCTGAGCCGGGACGAGTATGTGCTGGCCCGCGACCAGATCAAGGCCCTGGCGGGCGAACGGATCATGTCGTTCACCGAGGTGCCGGTGGAGACCCGGCACTGGGTCATCTTCCCGCCGCTGCCGACTCCGGAGTCGGCAACGGCCAAGCTGGCCGAACTGGTGGCGGCCGGCCTGCAGGATGCCTTTGTGGTGAAGGATGAGGAATGGCGCAACGCGATTTCGCTGGGCCTGTATGCCAACAACGAGGCGGCCCAGCGAAGGGTGAAGGAGGCCGAGGAGAAGGGGGTGCTGGGGACGCGCGTCGAGGTGCAGCCGCGGCAGGGCACGGAGTTCTATTTCGTGATTCGCAGCGAGGACCCCGATGCGCTGAAGAGCCTGGGAGGCATCCGGCAGGCTTACCCGAACAGCCGGCAGTCGAGGGTGGCCTGTCCTGCTTGACCTAGAGGTTCCTGAGTGGAAAGTGCAGCACGATGCCGGCGAAGACGGCCGCGCCGAACCAGGTGTTGTGCAGGAAGGCCCGGAAGCATTGCTTGGGGTCGCGCTGGCGGATGAGCATCATGTGATACAGCGCGATGCCTGCCGCGACGAGGAGGCCTGCATAGAATGCCGGGCCAAGCTGTCGATGCCAGCCTACCCAGGCGAGCAAGGACAGGGTGGCGCCGTAGCATGATGCGATGGCGGCCAGGTCGAATCGTCCGAAGGTGATGGCGGAGGTCTTGATGCCGATCTTGAGGTCGTCCTCGCGGTCGACCATGGCGTATTGCGTGTCGTAGGCGATGGCCCAGAAGGTGTTGGCGGCGAGCAGGATCCATGCTTCGAGCGGGATTTCGCCCCATAGCGCGGCATAGCTCATCGGGATGCCGAAACCGAACGCGATTCCAAGGTAGGCCTGGGGGATGGCGAAGAAGCGCTTGGTGAACGGGTAGCTGGCGGCGAGGAAGAGTGCGACGACGGACAGCTGCAGCACCAGCGTGTTGAGCGGCAGGATCAGCAGGAAGGCTAGTAGGGCAAGTCCCGCTGCGAGAATCAGTGCTTCTTTAGGCGAAACCTTGCCGGCTGCCAGCGGCCGCTCGCGCGTGCGAGCGACGTGCGGGTCGATGTTGCGGTCGGCATAGTCGTTGATGACGCAGCCGGCCGAACGCATCAGCACGACGCCCATGACGAATATCCACAGGATCAGCCAGTCGGGGTCGCCGTTGCTGGCCAGCCACTGGCCCCAGAGTGTGGGCCAGAGCAGCAGCAGGATGCCGATCGGCTTGTCGAGCCGCATCAGCTTTTCGTAGTGTGTCAGGCGTTCGGTCAGGGTCATAGCGAGTCGATGGCGGGCAGGAAGACTTCGGTCACCAGCAGGGGGTGGCGATCGAGGCAGAAGACAGACCGGCGTGCCCACAAGGTGCGCGTGTCGGGATTGTGATGCTTCAGGACGCTGCAGTACAAGGGGTGGTCTGGGTGCAGGTGGCGATAGGCGAGGGCTTGCCGCTGGATGCGGTGGTCCCTGAACAGGGCTTCGCCAAGCGGACGGGCGCCCAGGCGGCTGATGCCGTTCCAGCCGCCGCGCAGGCTGGGCTGGGGCAGCACGCTGTGTGCGAAGACGACGGGGACGTCGTTGCATAGCAGCAGTACTTCGCGCACGTAGGCCCGGGTGCCGGGTGCGAGGTTCAACAGCGCGTGTTCGTCTGGGTTGGGGCGGTCCAGGCCGGTCGTCAAGGGGACGACCCGAAACTCGGCGCAGCGCGCTTTCAGGCGCTGGGTCAGGGATCCCGTGTCGCTGAGCCAGCGCCTGAGCGAGCGGGGGACCGAATGGGGATGGGCAAGCCATCCCTGCCGGAAAGTGTTCACGCCGTACCGTTGTGTCTGCACAAAGTCGGCATTATGCCGCAGCTCCTTATGTCGACGGACATGCCGTCATATCGACGACAGCGATTGCCTGTGTCCGATCCAGCGCTCGAGGTGGCGCGCGGTGATGTCGGGGTGGTGGGCAAGGCAGCGCTGGGCCAGGTTGCGAGCCGCCTCCAGCAGCTCGACGTCGCGCTCGAGGTCGGCGAAACGCAGCATCGGCACGCCGCTTTGCCGATGGCCGAGCAGTTCGCCGGGGCCGCGCAACAGCAGGTCCTGGCGAGCGATCTCGAAGCCGTCGGTGTGTTCGAAAATGACCTTGAGGCGGGCGCGGGCGAGTTCCGAGAGCGGGGTCTCGTAGAGCAGCACGCAGGTGGATTCGCGGCTGCCGCGGCCGACCCGTCCGCGCAACTGGTGCAACTGGGCCAGCCCCATGCGCTCGGCATGTTCGATGATCATCAGGGCGGCGTTGGGGACGTCGACGCCGACCTCGATGACGGTGGTGGCGACCAGCAGGTCGATTTCATGGGCCTGGAAGGCCGCCATGACGGCCTGCTTCTCGTCCGGCTTGAGGCGGCCGTGGACCAGGCCGATGCGCAGTTCGGGCAGTTGGGCCACGAGAGCAGCGTGGGTGTCCTGCGCCGTTTGCAACTGGAGTTTCTCGGATTCCTCGATCAGGGGGCACACCCAGTAGGCCTGCCCGCCCGCCAGGCAGGCGTCGTGCACCCGGGTCAGCACGTCGTCGCGGCGGGCGGCGCTGACGAGCTTGGTGACGATCGGGGTGCGGCCGGGCGGCAGCGCGTCGATCGTCGAGACGTCGAGATCGGCGAAGAAGCTCATCGCGAGCGTGCGCGGGATCGGGGTCGCGCTCATCATCAACTGGTGCGGCTCGATGCCCTTGTGCATCAGGGCCAGGCGCTGGCCTACGCCGAAGCGGTGCTGTTCGTCGACCACTGCGAGGCCGAGGCGGGCGAAACTGCCGGCTTCCTGAAACAGCGCGTGGGTGCCGAACGCGAGGTCGACTTCGCCCGCGGCGATGGCGTTCCAGGCGGCGGTGCGCTCGGACTTCTTCTGGCTGCCGGACACCCAGGCGCAGCGCACGCCGAGGTCCGTCAGGACGGGGGCGAGCTTGCGGTAGTGCTGCTCGGCCAGGATTTCGGTCGGTGCCATGAACGCGGCTTGCTGGCCGTTTTCGATCGCCTGCAGGCAGGCGAGCGCAGCGACCACGGTCTTGCCGCTGCCGACGTCGCCCTGGAGCAGCCGGCGCATCGGATGGGCTTGTGCGAGATCGTGGCTGATTTCCTGCCAGGCACGCGCCTGGGCTGTGGTCAACTCGAACGGCAGCGTGCCGATGAAGGCGTCGGTCAGGCGGTGCTTGGCGGGCAGGGGCGTGGTGCGGTGCTGCCGGCGCTGCTGGCGGGTGGTCGCGAGCGACAATTGCTGCGCCAGCAGTTCGTCGAACGCCAGCCGCTGCCAGGCAGGGTGGCGGTGCGACTCGAGTTCGGACTGCACGCTGTCGACGGGCGGTTGATGCAGCAGGCGGATGCTCGCCTCCAGTTCCGGCAGGTCCAGTTCGGCCAGCCAGTCAGCCGGCAGGGTGTCGCTGATCGGCGCTTCGAGTGCGCGCTGGACCAGCTTCCGCAGCGTGGCCTGGCCCAGGCCGGCGGTGGTCGGGTAGACCGGCGTGAGCTGCTCCGGCAGCGGCGTCGAGTCGTCGGCCTTGACGAAGCGCGGGTGCACCATTTCCAGCCCGAGAAAGCCGCCGCGCACGTCGCCGATCAGGCGAAAGCTTTCTCCGGGCTGGAACAGCTTCAGATGGCTCGGGTAGAAGTTCAGGAAGCGCAGGCCCAGCACGCCGCTGGCGTCCTCGACGGTGACGGTCAGCATGCGGCGCGGCCGGTAGGCGACCTTGGCTTCCCGCACCACCGCCTGCACCTGGGCCGTCTGGCCCGGAAGCAGGTCGCGGATAGGGGTGAGGCGGGTTTCGTCCTCCCAGCGCAACGGCAGGTGCAGGATGAGGTCTGCATTGCGCGTAATTCCCAGCTTGGCGAGTTTTCTGGACAGCGCAGAAGGCGCTTTTTGTCCGCCTTTCTTGCCGGAAGAGTCTGCCCTGTCGGGCGCTACCATGTTCGGGTTTCCGCGATTTTGCTCACCCATGGATAGCCCATTAGTCCGGGCTTGACATGCAGTTCGAGCAGATCGTTTTCGTTGTACCGGACGTAGTCGCGATAGGTGACGTCAATCGATGCGGGCAGGAGGGCCAGTACGGAGGGCTGGATCGAGAACGAGTAGGTGTCAGGGGACTTGCGGTGTCGGTGCAGGTGCTTGGCAGTTACCTGCACCTGGTAAATCGTGGCAGAGGCGTCATCCCATTCACAGTTGAGGTCGCGGGCAAACACATATGAACCAAGCAACAATCCTAATCCGCCAGAAACCAGCACTTCCCCCATGACGATGTGGGCGTGCGAGCTGCCGCGCAGCCAGGCAGCCGTGAATACAAGCCAGGCGGCGAGCAACGCGAGGGAAAAGAGCGCGCTGTCGCGAACCATCGGCCAGGATTCCAGCAAGGGGTCGACCCGGTGAATGCTGGCCAGGCGAAACATTTCGAGCGCGCCGACAATCAACACTCCGCTGGCCAGCGAGACAAGGAACGCAGCCTTCCAGACATGTGGGTCGCGCGTGGTCCCGGTGTTGGGCAACGATGAAAGGGTGTCTGCGATCTCGTGCAGTGCCGAGACGATGATACGAGTATGGGCAGGAGCCCAATACTGGCCCGACGGTTCTCCGGACTTGACCTTGTACTGGCCGACGAGATGCTGACCTTCGCACGTCAGCTTGATCAGATTGCTGTCTCTGAATAATGCCTTGATGACGGCTCGAAATGGTGCGACCTCGGCAAGCTCTTTTGCAAGTGCTGGATGATCCGAAACGACATAGAACGCTTCGTCGAATTCGGGATCGCTGAAGCATTGTTCGACCGAAAGACCGACCGCCTTGGCGAATCGATCCCAGCCTGTTTCCCGCTTGATGCGAAAGTGGAACGCCTTGGGGCTCACAACCCCGAACCGGAATGTCTGGGTGCCGTTTTTATCCTGTTGATGTTGGAGTTTGTAGGGTTTGCCAACAGCCTTCAGATAGCCGTGGTCGTTATCCCAACCCCATGACCAGTGCAGTTTCCGGTAAAGCCGGTAGGAAATGAACACCGTCAGCGAGACGAGGCCGAGGACAAACCACATATTCCGTTCAGTTGGGCAAGGCCATGACGGCGTCGGCCTCGACCAGCGCGCCGCGCGGCAGCGCAGCCACGCCGATGGCCGCTCGTGCCGGATAGGGTTGGCTGAAATATTCAGCCATGATTTCGCTGACCCTGGTGAAGTGGGCTAGGTCGGTCAGGAAGACATTCAGCTTGACCACGTCAGCCAGCGAACCGCCGGCCGCAGCAGCCACGGCCGCCAGATTCTTGAACACCTGGTGGATTTGCGCGTCGATCCCTTCCACCATCTGCATCGAGGCCGGGTCGAGGCCGATCTGGCCGGACATGTAGACGGTCTGGTCGACGCGTACGGCCTGCGAGTAGGTGCCAATGGCAGCGGGGGCGTCGGCAGTGGAAATGATGCTTTTCATGTGAAATCTCGCGAGCGATTGAACAGGATAGAAGATTGTAAGGATCGTGGTCGGCTGACGACCAATGGGCTGTCGCGACCGCAATGTTCAATGATAACGCGGAGCGACTCGAGTTTCCGCACCCGGATGGAGAGGGGGCGGATGGATCCTGGGATATCTACTGAAGGAGATTGACATGTCACATCTATCCAAAGGCGCAGCGCTTGCGTCTACCGCAGCGTTGATGGCTTTCTCGATGGCATTGATGGCCGCCCCCAATCCGGCGGGCAGCAGCGGCGCGGCGATTGCAGCAGGCGACAAGGTGCATTGCTACAACGTGCATGCCTGCAAGGGCAACAGCGACTGCAAGACCGCCGAGCATAGCTGCAAGGGCATGAATAAATGTGCTGGCCATGGCTTCAAGGCGATGGATGCCAAGTCCTGTCTGGAGAAAGACGGCGTGATCGCCGACCTGAAAGGTAAATAAATCGGTATGCAATTCCGGGCTTGCCCGGGGTTGCCGTGCGCATCTGGCGACGGGTGCGAACGGAAACCGCACTTTTGATTGAGGTTAACGATGAAAAAAGCATCGCCTGGATTCGGCCTGGGCCTGCGCCCGGACCACTATGCCGATTTTCTTGCTGCGCCGCAGCGGGTGGACTGGCTGGAACTGATCTCCGAAAACTACATGGTGCCGGGCGGCAAGCCGCTGGCAATGCTCGACGCCATCCGCGCCGACTATCCGGTGGCGCTGCACGGCGTGTCGCTGTCCATCGGCTCGGCGGAACCGCTCGACCGGGCTTATCTGGCGCAACTGAAACAACTCTCGCGCAGGGTCGAACCCCTATGGGTATCGGACCACTTGTGCTGGACCGGCGTGGCCGGCAGAAACAGCCACGATCTCCTGCCGCTGCCCTACAGCGAGGAGGCGCTGCGCCTGGTCGTGGCGCACGTGAAACAGGTGCAGGATGTTCTGGGGGAGCGGATCCTGATCGAGAACGTATCGAGTTATCTCGAATTCACAGACTCGACCATGAGCGAATGGGAATTCCTGACGGAGGTGGCGCAGCAGGCCGACTGCCTGCTGCTGCTCGACGTCAACAATGTCTACGTCAGCAGCGTGAACCATGGCTTCGATCCTCTGGAATACCTGCGCCACCTGCCGCCGGAACGCATCCAGCAGATTCATCTGGCCGGCCACAGCGACCACGGCGACTACATCGTCGATACGCATGACCACCCGGTCTGCGAGGCCGTGTGGGCGGTGTACCGTGAGGCCTGCGTCCGGTTCGGCGACGTGGCGGCGATGATCGAGCGTGACGACAACATCCCGCCGCTTGCGGACCTGATTGCCGAACTGGACCAGGCGCGCGCGATGGCATCCGAGGTGGCCCGCATGTCGAGGGCGGTGGCATGAGCGCATCCGATACCTCAGCCCTGATTCAGTTGCAGAAGCGATTCCAGGATTACTTGCTGGAAACGGCCCCCGGCATGGACTCTCAGGTGAAGCCGGGGGGGCGCATTCCGGTCGACAAGCGGCTGGGTATCTACCATAACGCTTACCGCGTCAGGCTCGTCGATAATCTGCGCGACACCTTCGAGAAAACATGGGCGTATCTGGGGGACGATACGTTCGAACAGTGCGCGCGTGCATTCATCGAGATCCATCCGCCCGTCCACCGCAGCCTGAGAGACTATGGCGCGGCGTTGCCTGGATGGCTGGAACGCCAGTTTCCCCGCGATGCCGACGTGGCAGAACTGGCGCAGATGGACTGGCTGCTGCGGCAGGCATTCGACGGTGAAGATGCCGAGGCCTTGCCGCTGGAAATACTGGCGGAGCTGGGCGCGGAGGACTGGGAGACCATCGGGCTCGAGTTCGTACCCACCTTGTCCATGACCCCGCTGCGTTGGAATACCCCGGCGATCTGGCATGCGCTGGACAAGGGGTTGCCGCCGCCCGAGTCGCAGGCGTTGCTGGATCAGGCCTGGCTGCTGGTATGGCGGCGCGGGTGGCAGCCGCACTTTCGGTCGCTGGATGCGGTCGAGCATTTAGCGCTCGGCCGCCTGGTCGATGGCATGCGTTTCGCCGACTTGTGCCAGGCTCTGGCGGACGCGCCCGAAGCCGCGCCCGACCAGGCCGCACATTACCTGCGGACCTGGATGACGGACGGCCTGGTCAGGAGGCTCGTCAAGCGTGCGGGAAACGACGGGTCGGGAAACCCGTCTTCGATCCAGGAGCGTTGACCGCTTACTGGATGGGGGCGGCGCGGCCGTCCTTCTTGCCCTTGATGCGGAAGATCCGGACCACTTCGGGCAGCCCGCGCAGGCCGCGCATGACGCGGGCGAGGTGCATGCGGTTCTCGACCTGGACGGTGAAGAACAGCACGGTATACGGGCTGCCATCCTCTTCGTCCATCGAGACGTTGCCGATGTTGGAGCCGTGCTCGGCGATGGCGGCGGCCACCTTGGCCAGCACGCCACGCTGGTTGCCGACCACGACCTTGATCGAGACGTCGAACATGTGGCCGGGCTCGGCCTCCCATTCCACGTCCAGCCATTTGTCGGGGTCGGCGCGGAAGGTACGGATCGACGCGCAGTCGTGGGTGTGGATGATGAGGCCGCGATCCTTGTGGATGAAGCCCAGGATGGGGTCGCCGGGAATCGGGTGGCAGCATTGCGCCAGTTCGACCGCGAGGCCTTCGGTGCCCCGGATGCTGATGGCATGCGGGTGGGCGGGCTCGCCCGACTTTTCGCCCTGCACGTGGAGCAGCTGGTGCGCCACCACCAGCGGCAGCTTGCGCCCCAGGCCGATCTCGGCGAACAGCTCCTGTTTCGATCCTACGCCGTATTCCTTGACCACGCGCTCCCACACCGACGCGTCGGGCTCGATGGCCTCGGGGTTGAGCGCCGAAATCGCGCGGATCAGCAGGCGCTCGCCGAGCGCGGCGGCCTCTTCCACGCGGGCGTTGCGCAGGTAATTGCGGATGTGCGAGCGCGCCTTGCCGGTCACGACGAAGTTCAGCCAGGCGGCGTTGGGGCTGGCGTTGGACGCGGTGAGGATCTCGACGTGGTCGCCGTTGCGGAGCTGGGTGCGCAGCGGCATCAACTCGTAGTTGATCTTGACCGCGATGCAGCGGTGGCCGACGTCGGTATGCACGGCGAAGGCAAAGTCCACCGCCGTGGCGCCGCGCGGCAGCGCCATGATCTTGCCCTTGGGCGTGAACACGTAGACCTCGTCCGGGAACAGGTCGACCTTGATGTGCTCGAGAAATTCGGTCGAGTCGCCCTGGTCTGCCTGGATGTCGAGCAGCGACTGCAACCAGCGGTGCGTGCGCGCCTGCACGTCGTTCAGCGCGGCATCGGCCGACTTGTACATCCAGTGGGACGCCACGCCGGACTCGGCCAGGCGGTTCATGTCGGTGGTGCGGATCTGCACCTCGATCGGCGTGCCGTTGGGGCCGAACAGGATCGAGTGCAGCGACTGGTAGCCGTTGGCCTTGGGGATCGCGATGTAGTCCTTGAACTTGCCGGGAATCGGCTTGTACAGGGCGTGCAGCGCGCCGAGCGCCAGGTAGCACGACGGCTGGTCGCGCACCACCACGCGGAAGCCGTAGATGTCGAACACCTCGGAAAACGCCAGGCTCTTTTCCTGCATCTTGCGGTAGATGCTGTAGAGGTGCTTTTCGCGGCCGGTGATGGTCGCGTCGATCTTGCACTGCTCGAGCTTGTCCTGCAGCGCGACCTTGACCTTCTCGACCAGTTCGCGGCGGTTGCCGCGCGCCGCCTTCACGGCCTTGGCCAGCACCTGGTAGCGGTTCGGGTGGCTGTAGTGGAAACCGAGGTCTTCCAGCTCCTGGTAGACCGAGTGCAGCCCCAGGCGGTTGGCGATGGGCGCGTAGATTTCCAGCGTTTCGGTGGCGATGCGGCGACGCTTCTCGGGCGGCATCGACCCCATGGTGTGCATGTTGTGCAGGCGGTCGGCCAGCTTCACCAGGATGACGCGCACGTCCTGCGCCATCGCCAGCAGCATCTTGCGGAAATTTTCCGCCTGCGCGTGCTGCTCGGAGGCAAAGGCCAGCTTGTCGAGCTTTGACACGCCCTCGACCAGCATGGCGACCGCCTTGCCGAACCGGGTTTCGAGTTCACCGGCCGTGGCCGGCGTATCTTCCACCACATCGTGCAGCAGCGCGGCGGTCAGGGTCTGGGCGTCGAGATGCCAGCCGGCCAGGATGCCGGCCACGGCAAGCGGGTGGGAGATGTAGGGTTCGCCGCTTTTGCGGAACTGTCCTTCGTGGGCGCGCCGGCTGAATTCGTACGCTTCCTCGATGACGTTGACTTCGTCCGAGGCCAGGTAGGACAGGGCCGGACGCAGCGAATCGAACTCGTGCGTCATCGCCTGCGCGCCGCCTGGGCGAGCAGGCTCATGAACTGCAGAGGAATCAGGCGCGGCCCCGGTTGAGGATTTCACGGCCGACCTTGCCCGCGGCGATCTCTCTGAGCGCGGTTACGATGAACTTGTCCTTGGACTCGACCATGGGCTGAGAACCTTGCGCCAGCTGGCGTGCGCGGTAGGTGACGGCGAGCGTCAGCTCGAACCGGTTGGGGAACATGTCGAGACAATCGTCAACGGTGATACGGGCCATATTACGGGTGCTCCTGCTTCAGGCTATGCGGTTGGATGC
>JBFHQA010000077.1:0-12237 GCA_041592455.1 Thiobacillus sp.
CTTGTCCCAGGCCGACCAGGAAGGGTTTCTCGGGCTTTCGGAAACGCTGAACATGCTGATGCAGCAGCACAACCTGAAAGAAGAGAACATGCTGTACCCGATGACGGACCAGGCACTGCACGACAGGCGAGACGAACTGATCCATACCATGCAAGCAGTCGCCATCCGATAACCGATGACCCACCCAGCCGACGAGATTCTGGTCGACGCGCGGTATCTGGAGCCGCCTGAGCCCATGATCAAGGTCATGCAGGCACTCGAACGGCTGCGTCCCGGCCAGTCGATCCGCTTGCTGCTCCACCGCGAGCCGTTTCCGCTCTACCCGCTTCTGGCTGAGCGAGGCTACCGTCATGCCAGCCAGGAAGCGCCAGACGGCACTTATGTGATTCTGATTGGCCAGGCCATCCAGGATACTCGTGAGGAAACCTGAGGTGGCGGCATGAACCCGCAGGCAGGACTCTCGTTCGAGCAGGCGCCTCCCTTCTCGCTGCCGCTGCGCTTCTTCCTGACCGCGCCCCTCTTTCTGCTCGCGTCAGGGGGCCTGATCGTGCTGATGCCCGAAGCGCTGTCTACACGCTGGACACCGCAGGCCCTTGCCCTGACCCACGCGCTCACGCTCGGCTTTCTGGCCATGGTCATGACCGGCGCCCTGATGCAGATGCTGCCGGTAGTCGCCGGGGTCACCCTGCCCCTGCCACGCTTGGTGGCACGGATTGCGCATCTGGGGCTGACGGCAGGGTGCATCGCGCTAATGGCCGGTTTTCTGGCCTCGGAGCCGATCGGGTTCACACTCGCGATCGCCATGCTCGGCCTGGCGCTCATCACATTCATGACAGCGGCCGCAGCGAGCCTGTTGCGAGCGACCAGCGGCGCCACAGTCAACGGCATGCGGCTGGCCCTGATCAGCCTGGCCTTCACCGTGGCGCTTGGCGGCGCTCTGGCCTGGATGCGCAGCGGCCACGGGGTGCTGCCCGCCTGGGAGGCCATGCGCGCCGCGCATGTCGCGTTCGGCTTGCAGGGCTGGGTACTGCTGCTGGTGATTGCAGCGGCCTATCAGGTCGTGCCGATGTTCCAGATCACGCCGCCCTATCCAAAGCCCCTGTCGCGCTGGTTTGCCGGCTTCATGTTTGCGCTGCTTTTGATTCAAGCTGCCGCCACGGGGGAAGCCCACGCCACGACCAGGCTGGTCGAGGCCGGACTGGCCGCCGGCGTGCTGGCTTTTGCGCTGATCACGCTGCGCCTGCAGTCTCGCAGAAAGCGCAAGCTGCCGGATGTCGCACTCGACTTCTGGCGTCTCGGCATGATCAGCCTGATCGCCTGCGTGCTGGCCTGGAGCGCAGCGCAGTTGCATCCGCAGTGGGGATCGGCCGAAACGTATCCGCTTGTGCTGGGCGTGCTGTTCATCGGCGGGTTTGCCGTCAGCGTGGTCAATGGCATGCTCTACAAGATCGTGCCTTTCCTGGCGTGGTTTCATCTGCAATCGCAGTCAGGCGCGCGCGCAGGCAGCATTCCCACCATGAAGAACATGATCGGGGAACGCGCAGCGAGAAGGCAGTTTCAAATCCACAGCCTGGCCATCGCGGGGCTGGCAGCAGCCGTGTTCTTTCCTTCCCTGGCCATTCCGGCGGGCATGACCTTGGGGCTGTCCGCCCTGTTCCTGTGGTGGAACCTGATCTCGGCCATGCGGCGATTTACCCGTCATGGCGGCCGGCTGGCTTGATTCCTACTGCAAGCTGTGAACAATGATCAGATGCGAGTGAAGCCATAGGTCCGCTCGCTCGATATTTAGACAATAAAAGGCAAACAATGAAACGCGTGGATGACTTCCGCCTGAAACTGGGCAAACAGGAGCTGGTTCCGATCGTGATCGGCGGCATGGGGGTGGACATTTCGAGCGCCGAACTGGCGCTCGAGGCGGCGCGCCTGGGCGGCATCGGGCACATTTCCGATGCCATGGTGCAGACCGTATCCGATTCCCGTTTCGACACCAAGTTCGTCAGCAAGAAGCTCAAGCAGTACAAGCACAACATCGCCAGCAGCGACAAGTCGTCTGTGCAGTTCTGCCTAGCAACGCTGGAAGAAGCCACGCGCAACCATGTCGGACAAACCATGTCGGACAAGCGCGGCGACGGCATGATCTTCATCAACTGCATGGAAAAGCTGACGATGAACTCGCCGCGCGACACGCTGCGCATGCGCCTGACCGCTGCGCTCGACGCCGGCATCGACGGCATCACGCTGTCAGCCGGGCTTCACCTGGGCTCGTTTGCGCTGATCGAGGACCACCCGCGGTTTCGCGATGCCAAGCTCGGCATCATCGTGTCGTCGGCACGCGCGCTGGCCATGTTCCTGCGCAAGAACGCGCGGCTGCAGCGCCTGCCCGACTACGTCGTGGTCGAAGGCCCACTCGCCGGCGGCCACCTCGGCTTCGGCATCGAGGACTGGGCTCAATTCGACCTGCACACGATCATCGGCGAGGTGCTGGCCTACCTGAAATCCGAGCACCTCGACATCCCGGTGATCGCCGCGGGCGGCATCTTCACCGGCAGCGATGCCGCGGCGTTTCTCGAGCAGGGCGCGGCGGCGGTGCAGGTGGCCACGCGCTTCACCGTCACCCACGAATGCGGCCTGCCGGACAAGGTCAAGCAGGAATACTTCAAAGCCAGCGAAAACGACATCGAGGTCAACACGCTCTCGCCGACCGGCTATCCCATGCGCATGCTCAAGGGCAGCCCCGGCATCGGCGCCGGCATCCGCCCCAACTGCGAGGCCTACGGCTACCTGCTCGATGCAAAGGGCAACTGCTCCTATATCGAGGCCTACAACCGAGAAGTCGCGCTGCACCCGGACGCCAAGAAAATTTCGGTCAAGGACAAGACATGCCTGTGCACCCACATGCGCAATTTCGACATCTGGACCTGCGGTCAGACGGCCTACCGCCTCAAGGACACCACGCGCCGGTTGCCGGATGGCAGCTACCAGGTCCTGAGCGCGGAGCAGGTGTTCCACGACTACCAGTTCAGCGTCGACCAGAAAATCGCCCTGCCGCCCTGATTTGGCAGGCCAGACCAGCCCGGGTACCCAGTCCGGCGCCTGTTCCGCCCGGGCGGACGGCGCCAGCCTACACTGCCATCATCCGTTGTGCGGCGCGCGCCAGCGGATAGGGCAGCCGATTCAGCACCGCCCCGGAATCCATCGCATCCAGCAGGTTTTTGACGATGAGGCCCAGTTCGGTATCGCCTTCGTTCACCAGCCTCCGACTGAAAAAAAGCGTGTCCGGATCCTCGCGGCGCGTGAGCAGCAGCAGGAAGTCGCGCGCGTTGGCGCGGATGGTGAGATCCGCCTCGCCACTGTCCGGCGCAAAACCGCGAAGCGAGACCGTGAAGCGCAGGTTGAGCCCGAGATCCTTGACGTGTATGGCGTAGCGCCGCCCCACCAGCGGCTTCCAGTCAAGTGTCTGTAGCGCAGGCCACAGGGTTCGGTTCGCCAGTGTGCAAAAAACGATCGTGGGAGGCGCAACGGGAAGCCGGGCAACCAGCTGGGGCAGAAAGGTCGGCAAGGCAAGTTTCGTCATGATGACTCCCGAGTGATGGGCGACGCAGCGTTAGCGCACGGCGTCAGCCCAGTTGTTAGGGGTTTCGTACAAGCGCACCTGCTGCAGGCGCAGCTGGTTGCCATAGGTATCGAGATAGGCCGCGTCGAGTAGACGGAACGCCTCGGCAGCGAGGTTTTCTGCAGTCGGAACCACCGGCAGAACGACCGTCTTGTGCCCGGGCAGCGTCTCCAGGAAGTCAACCACGGCGCGATCCCCCTGATAGACGAGAAAAGCGTGATCCCACTGGTCGACGAGCACGCTGCTGGCAATGCGCTTCACGTCGGAAAAGTCCATCACCATGCCTTGATCGGCTGCGCCTTCGGTGCCGACGATCTCGCCGGACAGCGTGATCTCGATGACATAGCGATGTCCATGCAGGTGCCGGCACTGGCTGCCATGGTTGGGTATGCGGTGACCGGCATCGAATTCCAGGCGGCGCGTAATGAACATGTCAGGCATGTGAATCCTTCGCCAGTTCCAGGCCCGCTCGACCATGCCAGTAGCCGTCGACCGAGGGGCCGGGCATGACCCGTTCCAACCTGGCGGCGGCACCGGTGTCGCCCGACAGCGCCGCCTGAAAGGCATCGACCACGCGTCCCATGTGCCGGGACTGCGGCGACAAGCGGAGGCTGGTGACCCCGAGGCCATTCAGGGTGGGCAGAGCGCCTATCAGGTTGTAGACGCCGGCCGACTGCGTCTGGATGCCGTTGAGGGTGAGGAAGGGCTCGCCCTCACGGGTAGCCAGCGGCAGTCCGTCGGGGTGGTCGAGACAACGGAACTGGCAGTCGTCCTTGGGCAGGTTGTAATGGCGCGCCGTGAAGCAGCGTGCGGAATACGCGAGCGGCAAGCGTCCGTAGGCAAATATCTCGGTCTCCATCCCGTCAGGTGCCTGCCGGAGCAGCGCAGCCAGGGTGGCATGCGACATTTCCACCGGCGGCAACCAGCGGGTGGCGCCCAGCCCGGCGAGCACATCCAGCGTGTCCGGATTGTAGACATTGAGCGTGTGGCCGGCGACGAAGGGCACGCCGGCTTCGGACAACAGGCGCACCGCGCCCCATTCGTTGGCCTCGACCCTGAAGCGGCCATCGGACACGATGCGGCGCAGGGTCTTGAGATCGGACTCCGACTCGATCAGGGTCTGGCTGGACAGCACCACATCCTTGCCGGCAGCGGCGAGTGACTCGGCCAGCGCCAGCCAGTCCGGCAGGCGCAGCAGGTGGCGGCGAGAACACACACTCTCGCCCAGGTACACGCGTTCAACAGGCCAGCGCATCGCCTCCTCGTAGAAAGCCATCACGTCGTCGCGCGACCAGTAATACAGCAGGGGACCCAGGCTCAGATTCATGTCGGATTCAAGGTTCAAGATTCAAGAAAAAACAGCTGGCGTCTCACCACTCACCACTCACCACTCACCACTCACTTCCAGGGCCGGTGATAGGCGCCGAGCGTGTGACTCTGTCCTTCCGACAGCTTGTCGAGTTCGGCCTGCCAGGTCGGCTCCGGCCTGAACGCATCGGCCCGCTTCTTCACTGCGTCGATGGCGGCGCGCCACACTTTCGTCACCTGCGCCACATAGGCCGGGCTGCGCTGGCGACCTTCGATCTTGATGGCAGCGATGCCCATCTTCAGCATGTCGGGCAACAGGTCCAGCGTGTTGAGGCTGGTCGGCTCTTCCAGTGCGTAATAGGTTTCTCCGCCGACTTCGAAGCGTCCCTTGCACAGCGTCGGGTAGCCGGCCTTTTCGTTCCTGCCGTAGCGGTCGAGCAGCACGCCGTTGAGCCTCGACTCCAGCCCGGCTGGCGTGTCGGTCCACTGCACCGCCTTGGGCGGCGAACAAACGCCCGCAGCGTTGGGCGATTCGCCGGTGCAATAGGACGACAGCAGGCAACGCCCCTCGACCATCACGCACAAGCCGCCGAAGCCGAACAACTCGATCTCCACATCGGTGTGCCTCACCACGTTGTCGACCTGAGGCAGCGACAGCACGCGCGGCAGCACGGCACGCTGGATGCCAAAGTGCTCGCGATAGAAATTCACTGCCTCATGGCTGGTGGCCGACCCCTGCACCGACAGGTGCAGCCTCAGCTGCGGATGCTGCTTGACGGCATAGCGCATGAGTCCGGCGTCGGCCAGGATCACTGCATCCACGCCCAGTCTTGCCGCACGATCGATCGCACCAGTCCAGCGGCTCCAGGTGTCGGGCTGCGGGTAGGTGTTGAGCGCAAGCAAGACCTTGCGGCCGCGGTCGTGCGCATAGCGCAAACCCTCGGCTGCCTGTGCCTCGTCGAAATTGAGGCCCGGAAACGCGCGCGCATTGGTATTGTCGCGGAACCCCATGTAGACGGCATCGGCGCCATGGTCGATGGCAGCCTTGAGTGACACCAGGCTGCCCGCCGGGCACACCAGATCAAGCGGCATGATTTGTCTCCTTCCAGGCCTGACCAGCACGGACCCCCTGGCGGCTGCCTCGCCGGGCCAGTTCGTCGGCGATGCCGTTCAGGATGTCCCATTTTTTTGCGCACCACGCCGGCGCCAACAGGATGTCGGGCGAGGCGGTTCCGGTCACGCGATGAAACACCACGTCCCACGGCGTGCGCTCGATCAGGTCGGCTGCGATGCGCGTATAGTCCGCTTCGTCCAGCGGAGCGTATTCACCGCGCTTCCATTCGATGGCAAGCCGGGTGTGCTTGACGACGTGCAGCGGATGCAGCTTGAGTCCGTCCACCCCCAGCTCCAGCACGCGATCAAGGCTCGCATGGCTGTGGAATTCCGCTTCGCCCGGCAGGCCGACGATCAGGTGGCAGCAAACCGGAATGCCGCGATCTCGCGCGGCTCGGGTTGAGGCTGCGTATTCGGCAAAGTCGTGGCCTCGATTGATGCGCGCCAGCGTTTTGTCGAATGAAGACTGGAGTCCGAGCTCCAGCCAGACCTCGTGGCCGCGCTCGCGGTATTCGTTCAGCAAGTCCAGCACCGGCGGCGGCACGCAGTCAGGCCGCGTGCCGACCGACAGCCCGATCACGCCGGGCACGGCCAGCGCTTCGTCGTAGAGCGCGCGCAGCTCGTCCACGTGCGCGTACGTGTTGGTATAGGCCTGGAAATAGGCGATGAATCGGCGCGCGCCGGTGCCTCGTGCGATGCGCTGGCGCGCACGTTCGATCTGCGCATCCAGCGGGAGCTGCCCCCGTGCGCCCGGCGCGAGCGTGGTTGTTGACGCGTCAGCGCCATGACGACCATGGCCTGCCCCTTGCGGGTGAAAGGACTTGTTGTTGCAGAAGGTACAGCCGCCTATGCCTTTGCTGCCATCGCGATTGGGACAGGTGAAACCGGCATCGAGCGCGATCTTGTGCACCCGTTCGCCATGCCGTTCCAGCATGGCCCGACCGAAGGTGTGGATCCGGTCGGCGAGGGTGTTCACGCAGCCACGGCCTCCCGTTCCGCCCGTGCGCCCGTCAACAGATAGTCGATCAGATCCCTTACCGGCCGGATCTCGTTGCCGAACGGCAGGCTTTCGCTGCCGCGGAAAAACAAGCCCTTTCCAACATCTCCCTTCAGCGCGGCAACCAATTGCGAATCGATGCAGAACTGCCCGGCCTTGGCGATGCCGTCGCGCAAGCCGCACTGCGTCAGGCAATGCAGGCCGATGGCGCAGCGATCGGGGTCGGCCTTGGCCACTGCCTGCAGCCTGGCTTCGCGCTGGAGATAGTTGGCAAGCCAGGGCGTTTTCACCGCCCGCGCCGGCAGGCCTGCCACGCTCATGAACGTCACGATGTCCTCGGGCCGGGCGTCGGCCAGCACCCGCTTGAAATTCACATGGGCGTCGCCCTCCTCGGTCACGGCAAAGGCCGTGCCGAGCTGCACGGCGCTGGCACCGAGCGACAGCGCATCCATCAGTTGCCGATGACTGTTGACGCCGCCGCCCACGATGATCGGGATCTGATCGCGTGCCAGTCCCATCTCGTCGAAGACCTTGAATATCCCGGGAAGCACCTCGGCAAAATCGAAGCGCGATGGCGTCGAGCGATCCCGCACAAGATCGACCGGATTGGGCGCACCGAGATGGCCGCCTGCGTGCACCGGATGCTCGATCACGATGGCGTCGGGCAGGCGTCCCTTGCGCATCCATTTCTTGAGCACGATCGCCACGCCGCGCGCATCCGACAGGATCGGAATCAGCGCCACGTCGGGATAGCCCTCGGCCAGCTCGGGCAGGTCGAGCGGCAGGCCGGCGCCCATGACGATCGCCTGCGCGCCGGACGCGCACGCCTGGCGAACCAGCGCCGGATGCTCGGCCACGGCCTTCATGACATTGACGGCGACCATGCCCTGGCATGAGGCCAACTGGCGCGCGGACCGGATTTCGCGATCCAGCGCAATCAGGTTCAGTCGATTGAGTTCGTCCCTGTCGCGGCAGCGCCGGGACTGCTCGGTGAGGTCGGCATGATGGTGACGCAGGTCGATGCTCGCGATCGTGCCCATGGCGCCCGCCTTAGCCACGGCGCCGGCCAGCCGGTGAGCCGATATGCCCACGCCCATGCCACCCTGCACGATGGGCAGCAAGGCCTGGCCGCGAACGACAAATGTTCCGGGCACGCTCATGACGATCCTCATCCGGGTTCAAAGCACGCATTATATCAATATTCGGACCTTGTTATCCTCTCATAAACAGCCTTTTGCCGCGCTCAGGGGGGGTCCGGGGTTCACCCACCGCGCCTAAACGCCTACAATGTTCGGTCCACCTGCAGGTCATCACACGCATGTTCACAGGCATCATTCAATCGGTCGGACGCATACACGAATACGAGGCGCGCGGAAACGACGCGCGCATGGTCATCGCCGGCGGCGGTCTGGATTTCTCGGACGTCGCGCTGGGCGACAGCATCGCCGTCAACGGCGTGTGCCTGACGGCGGTCGCGCTGACGCCGGAGAGCTTCACGGTCGACGTCTCAGCCGAAACCCTGCGCTGCACCGAGGGCTTCATGCCCGGCGCCGAAGTCAACCTGGAAAAGGCGCTGCGCCTGGCCGACCGGCTGGGTGGCCACCTGGTATCGGGGCACGTCGACGGCGTCGGCACCGTATACCGCTTCGCCCCCGTGGGAGAATCGCACCTGCTGGAGATCGAGGCGCCGCGCGAGCTGGCGCGCTACATCATCCGCAAGGGCTCGATCACGGTGAACGGCGTGTCGCTGACCGTGAATGCCGTCGAAGGCGCGCGGTTCGCCCTGAACCTGATCCCGCATACGCTTGAACACACCACGCTCAAGCACCTGCAGGCCGGCAGCCGCGTCAACCTCGAGGTCGACATGATCGCGCGCTATGTCGAACGCATGACGCAATTTACCCATACAACGGACAAAGACTGATGAGCCTCGCCTCCACCCTGGAAATTATCGAAGAACTGAAGGCCGGCCGCATGGTGGTGCTGGTCGACGAGGAAGACCGCGAAAACGAGGGCGACCTGGTGATGGCCGCCGAGCACGTCACCCCCGATGCGATCAACTTCATGGCCAAGTATGGCCGCGGCCTGATCTGCCTGACGCTGACCGACGACCGCTGCCGCCAGCTCGGCCTCAAGCAGATGGTGAGCGACAACCAGACGCCGCACGGCACCGCCTTCACGGTATCGATCGAAGCGGCCGAAGGCGTCACCACAGGCATCTCCGCCGCCGATCGCGCGGTGACGATCCAGGCCGCCGTGAAAAAGGACGCCAAGGCCACCGACATCATCCAGCCCGGCCACATCTTCCCGCTGCGCGCGCAGCCGGGCGGCGTGCTGGTGCGCGCCGGCCACACCGAGGCCGGCTGCGACCTCGCGGGCCTGGCCGGCCTGCAGCCGGCCTCGGTCATCTGCGAAATCCTCAAGGACGACGGCACCATGGCGCGCCTGCCCGACCTGATTCCGTTCGCGCAGGAACACGGCCTCAAGATCGGCGCCATCGCCGACCTGATCCACTACCGCAACCAGACCGAGAGCCTGGTCGAGCGTGCGGCCGACCGCCTGATCCAGACCGTGTACGGCGCCTTCCGGCTGATCGCCTACCGCGACAAGTGCGCCAAGGAAACCCACCTCGCGCTGGTCAAGGGCGAGATCCATGCCGACCGCGAAACCCTGGTGCGCGTGCACGAGCCGATCTCGATCATGGACTTTCTCGACGTCACCGGCGGTGGCCATTCATGGCCGATCCTCGGCGCGATGGAGCGCATCGCCGAGTCGCAATCCGGCGTCATCATCCTGTTGCACCGGCCTGAAACCGCCGACGCGCTGCTGCAGCGCATCAACCCGGCGCCCGTCGACAGCCGCAAGTACGACCTGCGCGACTACGGCATCGGCGCCCAGATCCTGCGCGACCTCGGCGTCGGCAAGATGAAGCTGCTGGCCAGCCCGCGCAAGATGCCCGCCATGGACGGATTCGGCCTGGAAGTCACCGGCTATTCTGAGAAAGCTTAAAACCCGCTCGGATTTGGATTGATCATTCACGTGGCCCCGAATGCATTCGGGACACAACACAGAAAGGACGCAGCATGAGAACCAAGGACACCTTCTCCGAACTCGACCCGGTCTATCAAGGCAAGGGCCTGAAGTTCGGCATTACGTTGAGCCGCTTCAACCGGGACATTTGCGAAGGCCTGCTGTCGGCCTGCGAGGCTGAACTGGTACGGCTGGGCGTGTCCAAGAACGACGTCCTGCTGGTGGACGTACCCGGCGCGCTGGAGCATCCCCTGGCATTGCAGGAACTCGCGCTCTCCGAAAAATACGATGCGCTGATCGCCCTTGGCGCCGTGGTGCGCGGCGACACCTACCACTTCGAGATCGTCTCGGACGTATCCGCGCGCGGCATCATGGACGTGCAGCTGAAAACCGGCGTGCCGATCGCCAACGCCATCCTGACCGTCGACACCGTGGAGCAGGGCCACAGCCGCATGGGCGAAAAAGGCCGCGATGCCGCCCGCGTCGCCATCGAAATGGCCAACCTGCTGAAGCGTCTCTGACATGGCCGGTTCCCGCAAAGTCGCCCGCGAACTCACCCTGCAAGGCCTCTACGCCTGGCTGGTGGGCGGCGCCGACGTCACGCTGATCGCCGCCAACCTTCGGGAAGACGAGCAGTTCAAGCGCGCCGACGAGGAATACTTCCGCACCCTGCTGTATGGCACGATCAAGGAAGAAGACATGCTGAGCACGCGCCTGGCCCCCTGCCTCGACCGCACGCTCGCCGAGCTGTCCCCCATCGAGCGCGGCATCCTGCTGATCGGCGCCTACGAACTGGTGCGCTGCCCCGACGTGCCGCTGCGCGTCGTCATCAACGAAGGCGTCGAACTGGCGAAGAAGTTCGGCGGCACCGACGGCCACAAGTACATCAACGGCGTGCTCGACAAGCTGGGCAGGGATGTGCGTGCGGTCGAGATCGAGGCGGCGAAAGGCAGAGGCTAGGTGGTCGATGGTAAGTAGTTAGTGGTGAGTAGTGAGTGGTAAGGGGTCAAAGCCGCCGCGAAATCCACCACTCACCACTCACCACTCACCACTCACCACTCACCACTCACCACTCAACACTCACCACTCACCACTTACCGCTCCCCCCTCCCCCCCCATGGAATTCGACCTCATCGCCAAACACTTCACCCGCGCCACGCCCGGCGCGGTGCTCGGCGTGGGCGACGATTGCGCACTGCTGGCGCCCACGCCCGGCATGCAGCTCGCGGTGACGAGCGACATGCTGCTCGAAGGCCGCCACTTCTCGCCGCAGGACAGCCCGGCCGGGCTTGGTCACAAATCGCTCGCGGTGAATCTCTCCGACCTCGCCGCCATGGGCGCCACCCCGCGCTGGGCCACGCTGTCGATCGCGCTACCGGACGCCAACGACGCGTGGCTCACCGCCTTCGCGCGCGGGCTGTTCCGCATGGCCGACGCGCACGGCATCGAGCTCGTCGGCGGCGACACGACGAAAGGCCCGCTCACCATCAGCATCACCGCGATCGGCGAAGTGCCGGCCGGCGAAGCGCTGCGCCGCGACGGCGCACAGGCCGGCGACGACATCTGGGTATCGGGTGTGATCGGCTCGGCCGCTTTGGCGCTGGCCTACCGCCAGGGACGCCTGTACATGGACCAGATCGACGCCGCCAAGGTGCTGCCGGCGCTCTACCTGCCGACGCCGCGCGTCGAACTCGGCATCGCCCTGCGCGGCGTCGCCTCCAGCGCGATCGACATTTCCGACGGCCTGCTCGGCGACCTCGGCCACATCCTCGAGCGCTCCTGCGTCGGCGCCATCGTGGAATTCGGCTTGCTGCCGACCCTGCCGGTCGCGCAGGCCTATCTGCACGAACCCGTCGCGCGCGACTGCCTCCTCGCCGGCGGCGACGATTACGAACTCTGCTTCACCGCGCCCGCCGATGCGCGCGAACGCGTGCTGGCGGCCGCGCAGACGGCCGGCATCGCCGTCACGCGCATCGGCCGCATCACCGCCGAAGCCGGGCTGGCCGTCCACGATGCAGACGGCCAGCCCATGCCCCTTTCCCGAACCGGATACGACCACTTTGCAGCCTGATTTCAAATTCCTGCTGGCGCACCCCGCCCACCTGATCGCCTTCGGCTTCGGCAGCGGCCTTGCGCCCAGGGCGCCGGGAACGGTCGGCACGCTGCTGGGGCTGCC
>JBFHQA010000078.1:0-12218 GCA_041592455.1 Thiobacillus sp.
CCTGTCAACGGCGCGGGGGTGCGCGCGTTTCGCTATGCCTATCCGGAATTCGCAGAGGAAGGCGATATCTTCATCAGCAGTGATGGCAAGACAGGGGTGATCTATGCTCACCATCTGTTGTTGGAAGTGGGGTCGGAAACCGGCCTCATCGGCTTGGCTGGCTTGCTCATGTTTTTCGCGATTCTTGTTCGGGCCGGCCGGGGACTTACTAATCATTCTTTGGCCTGGGGAGCCTGGCTGGGTGTGTTCGCCTGGCTTTTTCCAGTAAACGCACACACGGCGCTTTATTCGGCATATTGGTCGCTGCTGCTGGGTTGGGTTCTGGCGGTGGCCATGGTTCGGAAGTCAGATTAAATGGCGGGCTTGTCGCTGGCACGCATGACGCAGGCATTGGACATCCTCAAGGATCACCCGCGTGACAGTTGGCTGATCCTGCCGGTGCAGGACTATGCCGTCGAAATCGTTTCGGACAAGGTGCTGCTCATCATCCTGAGCTGTGCGGATTACGTGAAGCGCGTTGTTTGGCGGCAATGAAGCATGACGCGATGAACATTGCCGTGACCGGGGCAACCGGCTTTGTTGGAAGTGCCCTGTGCAGCCATTTGCGGGCTCATGGGCATCATGTCGTACCGGCAGTTCGTCGTGCAGCGGGGCTGCCGGATGAGATGGCGGTCGGCGCCATCACTGCGACTACGGACTGGAGGTCCGCGCTGGCGGGTTGCCAAGCCGTCGTTCATCTTGCCGCACGCGTGCACGTGATGCACGACACGGCCACCGACCCACTGGCGCTCTTCCGCGCCACCAACACCGATGCCACGCTCAACCTCGCCCGCCAGGCGGCAAAGGCCGGGGTGAAACGCTTCGTGTTCGTCAGCACCATCAAGGTCAACGGCGAAGGACGCGACAAACCTTACGTCGAAACCGATGCGCCGGCACCGGAAGACGCCTATGCCATCTCGAAATGGGAGGCCGAGCAGGGATTGCGGCAGATTGAACAGGAGACCGGGCTGGAGGTAGTCGTCCTGCGGCCGCCGCTGGTATACGGGCCCGGGGTCAAGGCGAACTTCAGGCGGCTCCTCGACACGGTCGCGCGCGGCTGGCCCTTGCCGCTCGGCGCGATTCACAACCGGCGCAGCCTGCTGTACCTGGGCAACTTCGTCGATGCGATCCGGACATGCGTCGAACATCCGGCCGCAGCAGGACAACTCTTCCTGATCGACGACGGGCGACCGGTGTCGACGCCTGAACTGATCCGCGAGGTGGCGCGTGCCATGGGGCGTCCGGCGCGCCTGCTGGCGGTGCCGGTCGGCATGCTCGAATTCGCCGGAGCGCTCCTGGGCAAGCGTGATGCAGTGAAGCGACTGACAGGGTCGCTGTGGGTGGACAGTTCGCTCATTCGCTCGCGCTTGGGTTGGACGCCGCCGTATTCGATGGCAGTCGGGCTGGCGGCGACGGTTGGTGCATGGCGCCATGATGTCGTGCTAGACTAGACTTAGTTAAATGCGAGGACGCCATGCAAACCGTCAATATTCATGAAGCTAAGACTCACCTCTCTCGACTGCTGGAACAGGTGGCGGGTGGCGAGGAGGTTGTCATCGCCAAGGCGGGCAAGGCGATCGCCCGTCTGGTTCCGCTGGAAGCTACGCCGAAAAAGCGCCGACTCGGGCTCCTCAAGGGCAAGCTCAACGTTCCGGATGATTTCGACGCGCCACTGACGGATAAAGAACTGTCCCTGTTCGAGGGGCGCTGATGGTCGTTCTGCTCGACACGCATGTTCTGCTATGGACGCTCGATGCTCCGGAACGCCTGCCACGGCAGGTCGTCGCGCAGCTTGAATCGCCTGATACAACGGTTTATTTCAGCGCCGCGAGTATTTGGGAGATCGCGATCAAGGCGTCCTTGGGGAAGACCGATTTTCCCTATTCGCCCGAAGCCATCGCGCAGGCTGCCCGGGATACCGGCTTCGTCGAACTGCTTGTCCACGCGGAGCATGGTGCGATGGTCGCTCGGTTGCCGTTGCACCACCGTGATCCCTTTGATCGTCTCCTGATCTCCCAGGCGCAGCTCCTGCCTGCACGACTGATTACCGCCGATGCGGCATTGGTTCCCTACACGGAATTGGTGCAGCTCATCTGAACCACTTCATTCACTTCGGAAATTCAATGAAGGATCGAGCGGGTAAATGGCCCCGGTTCGCCGGGAACGTATTGAGTGTGTTGCCCGACACGGGCCGGGACGAGGAGCGGTAGCGCATGGTCCCCGACTGGGTCGCTGCTCCCATTGCTTTTCTTGTGTGCGGGTTCGTGCTCGCCGTGCTGCTGCGTCGTCGGCATGTGCTGCCGATGGACCATCCCAACGCCCGTTCGCTGCATGCCATGCCGACCCCGCGAATCGGCGGCCTGGGCATCATGGCAGGCGTGGCTGTGGTCGGCCTGTGGGTCGCGGATTCGACTTCGCTTCCGGTCATGCTGGGTGCCTGTGCATTAGCACTTGTATCGCTGGCGGATGACGTGAAAGGCTTGCCCGTCAGGTTGCGTTTTCTGGCGCATTTCATCGCGGCCGCAGGCTGCCTGTTTGCACTGGGCGTGACCGGATGGCCGTTTATCGCAGGCACGCTGGGGATCGTTTGGATGACCAACCTCTACAATTTCATGGACGGCTCGGACGGGCTGGCCGGGGGCATGGCAGCCATCGGCTTCGGCGCGCTGGCGATCGCAGCGTGGCTGGGCGGGGCGCCGGAACTGGCTGCGCTGTGCGGTGCCGTGGCTGCGGCCGCGCTCGCCTTCCTGTCATTCAACTTTCCGCCGGCGCGCCTGTTCATGGGCGATGCAGGCTCGATCCCGCTGGGCTTCATGGCAGCGGCCTTCGGCATCCTGGGGATGCTGCAGGACCTGTGGAACTGGGTGTTTCCGCTGATGGTGTTTTCACCCTTCATCGTCGACGCCAGCGTCACGCTTGGAAGGCGCGCATTGCGCGGCGAGAAGGTGTGGCAGGCGCATCGCTCGCACTATTACCAGCGCGTGGTGCTGATGGGGGCTTCGCATCGGCAGCTGGCGCTGGCTGCATGGGGACTGATGCTGGCCTGTTCCGGACTGGCGTTGTTCTTGCTCGCTGCCCCGCAGCAAGCGCCGGCGCTGCTGATACTATTGGCCTTGACCTATCTGACGATATTTCTGGCGATCGACTGGCGCTGGCGCCGCACCCGCAATGAACCTTAATCCTCGCACTGTCGCGATCATCCTGCACGATATCCTGGTGGCAGCCCTGGCCTGGCTGGGCGCCTACTGGCTGCGCTTCAATCTTGAAGTGCCGCACGAGTACCAGGTTGCGGCGGTGTCGACGCTGGCATGGGTCGTGCCGCTGCAGGCTGCCGTGTTCTGGCGGTTCGGGCTCTATCGCGGCATCTGGCGTTTTGCCAGCCTGCCGGATCTCAAGCGCATCGTGGTGGCAGTCGGTCTTGCCGCTGTCATGATTCCCGTCGTGCTGATCCTGTTCAGGGTCAATACGGTGGTTCCGCGTTCGGTGCTGATCCTGGATCCGTTGCTGCTGCTGACCGTGATGGGGGGCAGCCGCCTGGCGTATCGTGCCTGGAAGGAACATCACCTCGCCAGCGTGCTGCGACCGGGGAGCAAGCCGGTGCTGGTGGCGGGCGCGGGGTCGGCAGCCGATTTCCTGCTTCGCGAACTGGCAAGAAATCCGGCCGGTTTTCATGTCGTCGGGCTGCTGGACGATAGCCGCGACAAGCAGGGACGCTTGGTGCAGGGCGTTCCGGTTTTGGGCGGGTTGGGCGATATCGCTTCGTGGGCGTCCAAGATGGAGGTGGACGATATCGTCCTTGCGCTGCCGTCTGCAGCACATGAGGTGCGCAAGCACATCACGGAACAATGCGCCGAAGCCGGCCTGAAAGTCATGACGATTCCGTCGCTCGAGGACCTGGTGGCCGGCAAGGTGTCGGTGTCGAGCCTGAGACGGGTCGAGCTCGACGATTTGCTGGGGCGTGATCCGGTGCAACTGGACGAGAGTGGGCTGCATCGCCTGCTGACGGGGCAGGTGGTCATGGTCACGGGGGCGGGAGGGTCGATCGGTTCTGAGCTCTGCCGCCAGATCGCCCGTTTTGCGCCATCCAGGCTGGTGCTGTTCGAGCAGTCCGAACTGGCCTTGTATGCGATGGAGCAGGAACTGCCCGAAAGCTTTCCCGCTGTGCCCATCACGCCGGTGATCGGCGATGTGAAGAACGCGACCTGGGTGAACCAGGTGATGGACCTGCATCGCCCCGCGGTGGTGTTCCATGCCGCGGCCTACAAGCACGTGCCGCTCATGGAGAACGGCAATGCCTGGGAGGCGGTGCGCAACAACGTGCTCGGCACGCAGGTGGTCGCCGCTGCGGCGCAGGCAAATGGCGTGGCGAAGTTCGTCATGATCTCCACCGACAAGGCGGTCAACCCGACCAATGTCATGGGCGCAACCAAGCGGCTGGCCGAGATGGCTTGCCAGGCCATGCAGAAATCCGAAGGCACGCGCTTCGTGTCGGTGCGCTTCGGCAATGTGCTGGGTTCGTCGGGCAGCGTGATTCCCAAGTTCCAGAAGCAGATCGAGGCGGGGGGGCCGGTGACGGTCACGCACCCCGAGATCACGCGCTATTTCATGTCGATTCCGGAAGCCGCCCAGCTGGTCCTGCAGGCCGGGCTGATGGGGGAGGGCGGTGAGATATTCGTGCTCGACATGGGCGAGCCGGTCAGGATTGCCGAACTGGCGCGGCTGATGATCAAACTGTCGGGGGCCGACGAGGACAGCATACGCATCGAGTACACCGGGCTGCGTCCGGGCGAAAAGCTCTACGAGGAACTGCTGGCCGACGACGAATCGACGCTGCCCACGCCGCATCCCAAGCTGCGCGTGGCCAAGGCACGGGCGGCAGATCCCGACTGGTATGCCGAATGCCTGGAATGGCTGGCGAGTCCGGGGCTCCACGATGAGTCAACGGTCAAGCGGCAGCTGAAGTCATGGGTCGGAGAGTACCAACCGGAATCGCAGACAGCGTGAAGGCACCTCGGCTCGAATCCATCCGCCGCATCCTGATCATCAAGTGGAGCGCACTGGGCGATGTGGTCATCGCCAGCGCCTTGATGGAAGACGTCGCGCGCGCCTTCCCCGAGGCCCGAATCGACCTCAACACCCAGCCCAATTGCTCCAGCTTGTTTGCGAACGATCCGCGCTTTGCCGAGGTATGGGCGATCGACGTACGCAACAGGAAACAGCGCTGGTCGAACAGCCTGGCGTGGCTGAAGAGGGTTCGCGCCGGACACTACGACCTGGTGATCGACCTGCAGCGCTCGGACCATTCCCGCCTGTTGCTGGCCCTGCTGTGGATGACAGGCGGGGCGCCGCGAATTCGCGTCGGCAACCGCGGTGGCTTTCCGTATACCCACCAGCCGGCCATCCGCAAATCCGGCGCGCACGCGCTCACGATGATGCAGTCGGTGCTGCAGTCGATCGGAATTCCCACGCGCACCGACCGGCCCGTGCTGTACCCTGCACCCGATCGACTTGCGGCGGTGCAGGCCCTGGCCGAGCAGCATGGGCTCACGAATGAGCCCTACGTCGTGCTGCTTCCAGGATCGCACGCTGCAGGAAAGCTCAAACGCTGGGGCGCTGCCCAGTATGCCGAACTGGCTCAGCGCTTGAAGGCTGCAGGCATCGGCAGGATCGTCGTCGTCGGCGGGCCGGACGAAGTCGACGAATGCGCGGAGATCGCTGCCTCCGGCGACCATGTGCTGAACCTCAATGGCCGGCTGCAACTGCTCGATATTGCACCGCTGTGTGCGGGAGCGGCGGCCGTCATCGGCAACGATACCGGCACGGCGCACTTTGCCTCGGCATCAGGACGGCCCCTGCTGGTGTTGTGCGGCCCGACTGACCCGCGGCGGGTCAAGCCGATCGGCGACGCCACGGTGGCGGTGCAGGCGGTGCTGCCTTGCATCAATTGCTACGCCAAGACGTGCCGCAATCCCGACCATCATGCCTGCATGAAGGCGATCACGCCGGAATGGGTGTCGGCCCAGGTGGCGGACCTGTCGGCAGGCCACCTCAGGCCGGGCCGCGACTGGCCCGAAGGCCTGTGCAGCTTCTGATGAATAGCGGCGATACGCGCCTGCGGGTCAAGGTGCTCAGCAGCCTGCCGGCCGAAATCTGGCTGCACCAGTTCCCCCGCAACGAACCGACATGGGGCCAGTGCGACTTCACTTTCGAGCGGGATGCGCGCGAATACGACTGGCTGCTGGTTTACGACGACCTGCCTGCACGCCCAGGCGAACCCAAGAAAACCACGCGCGAAGAACTGGCCTGCCCCCGGGCTCACACCCTGCTCGTGACCAGCGAGCCTTCGTCGGTCAAGATCTACGGAGACGACTACACGCGCCAGTTCGGCGCGGTGCTGACCAGCCAGCCCGAATGGGCGCTGCCGCATGTGCAACGCCTCTACTCGCAGCCTGCCCTGCACTGGTTCTATGGCATGGGCAGTCGGGAAATCATGCCGTTCGACCGCATCCTCGCGCAGACGGCCATCGACAAGAGCCGCGATGTCTCGATGGTCTACTCGCCCAAGTCCATGCGGCACACCCTGCATCACCACCGTGCCGGCTTCATGCGCTGGCTGGTCGAGCACATGCCCGAACTGGAGACCTTCGGCCGCCAGACCGCTCGCCCGCTCGACGACAAGGCGGATTGCCTGCGCGACTACCGCTACCACGTCGCGGTCGAGAACTTCGTCGGCGAGCACCACTGGACCGAGAAGCTGGCCGACCCGTTTCTCGGCCTGACGCTGCCTTTTTACTATGGCTGTCCCAATGCGGAGGATTACTTTCCTGCCGACAGCTTCATCCGCATCGATATTCACGATCCGCAAGGCGCACTCGCCATCATTCGCAAGGCCATCGCCGACAATGAATACGACAAGCGGCTCCCTGCGTTGATCGAGGCCCGGCGACGCGTGATGTTCGAACACAACCTGTTCGCCGTGGCGGCCCGTGAAATCGGCCGTCTGCATCGGGCTGGTCAAACCGGGAAGGCAGGCGAATCGGTCCTGTCACGCCGCGCCATGCGGTTGTCGAGTCCGATGGTGGCCTTGCGCGACCTTTACGGAAAGCTGCGCGGACGCCTGCTGCATCTGCCAGGCGCACTCAGCGGCCGCTCTTAGCGGCGCGGTGCGCGCGCCAGTTGTTCATAGAGCGCCACGGTCTGGTCGATCATTGCTTGCAGCGGAAAGAAATCGCCCTGCGGGACCGGTTCGTGGTTTTGCAGCAGTTGGGCGATGCGCAGGCAGCTTTCGTCGACTTTACCGAGCGGCAACAGGCCGGCAGGATAGATCGACCGGAGGATCTCGCCCACGCCGCCATGGTCGTAGCCCGCTGTCGGCACACCCAGCCGCAGCGCCTCCAGGGTCGTGCGGCCGAACGACTCCGGCTGGCTGGACAGGGACAGGACCAGATGGGACATGGCGAGGATATTCTTCATGTCGTCCCGCTGGCCGGTCAGGGTGATGTCGGCCTCCAGGCCCGTGCTGCGAATGCGGTAGCGCAATTTCTGGAGATAGCGCTGCTTGGACAGCGAAGCCCCGCCGACGATCAGCCCGTGGACAGCCAGGCCCCGGCGCTTGAGCCGGGCGATGATCTCGATGAAATCCTCATGCCCCTTGAGGCGGGTGATCCGGCCCGGCAAGGTGATCAGGATCTTGCCGGCAGCCTGCGGAAATTGCGCGAAGAATGCCTGCTGCCAGGCCGGATCCGGTTTCCAGCCATGCGGATAGGCCTGGCCATCGACGCCGCGGTGGATGACCTGGATCCGCCAGGGCAGGGTGTCGGGATATTCGGTCAGGATATAGTCGCGTACGGTGTTGGACACGGCGATCACGCGTTCGCCGCGCGTCATGATTTCGCTGTAGCGGTTGACGCCATACAGGCCGTGCACCGTGGTCACCAGGCGCGGGCGGGTCGAAGGATTCATGCCGCGCCAGGCGAGCCAGGCGATCCAGGCGGGTACGCGCGACCGTGCGTGGACGATGTCGACTTTCTCATCCAGCAGAAATTTGCGCAGCTTGCCGACGAGCAGAAGGGTCTTGTAGGTTTTCTCGCCGATCGGCCAGGTGACATGCTCGGCGCCGCACTCGGTCAGCGGGGCCACCAGCCGTCCACCAGCCGACATCACCAGCGCACGATGGCCCCGTTCAACAAGCGCTTGCGCCACCTCGAGCGTGCCGCGCTCGACCCCTCCGGATTCCAGCGCCGGCAGCAGTTGCAAAACGGTCAGTTTCTTTTCTTCAGCCATTCAAGGGTCCATTCAGCACAACGGTCGGCTTCGGCCAGCGGATGGGTGTTGGGATGCAGCGCATCATGCGCGCACCAGTTCACGAAGCGGGTAACGCGGTGGTCGTCCGCAAGATGGGCGATGGCCCACGCGACCCGGCTTTTCGGGTTGACCGGCAGGTCGAAGACGCCGACATCGGCGCCGGCTGTCAGGGCCTCGAACACCATCGAGGCGCTGTCCGGCGTGACCCAGACCGTCCCGCTACGGGACAGGTGTTCGGGCAGCCAGTCGGGCGATGTCGCGGTGTGGGGCACACAGGTCAGGTTCGGGTGGGCGTCCAGCGTGCCCAAGAAATCGCCGGGCGTGCGGCGGGACGTGGTGAGCGTCCAGTGAATATCGGGCGTGCGGGCGAGAATGCTCCGGATCTGCACTTGAATGGCGTCGCTGTTCCATTCGAAGTGGGAAGACTCGCCGCCGATCAGGATCAGCCCCTGGTGTGCGTCCGGGCTGGCGGCGCGGCGGACCCGGTTCAGCGCCCCTTCCGTGACCAGGGTGCGGTCATCCGCGTCGATCCCGTCATGCCGGGGCAGGATGCACAAGTCGAACCAGCGGCGGGGCAGGCTCGGCTTCATCATCACCACCGTACGCCCGCCGCATGCGCGCCTTGCCGCCAGCAGCGTCAGATGCGTGGCGTGCCCGGCACCCACGATCAGGTCGGGCGAAGGCAGAGAGGCGGCCGGAAAGCGTCCGGTCAGCCAGGCGAGCCCCGCGCGCCAGGCAGGCAAGGCGGGCATGGCGTGGGAACTGACGGGAGTGGCGCGCGACAGCGCCTCGACGAGCCCGAGCGACTGGTTCAGATGCCCCGGCTTGCCATCGCTGACGACCCAGACGACCAGCGGCGCATCGACTGCCGGGTTCAAAGCGCTGCGTTCCAGGATCGTGCCTGCGCGCCCTGCCAACTGTAAGGCGTAGCGTCGAGGGCGGGCGTCCTGCCTTCCATCAGGTCCACCAGCAGTTCAGCCGAGGCGGGCGCCAGGGTCACGCCGTACCGGTAATGGCCGGCGTTGACGTACACATTCCCGAACTCGGGATGGCGGTCGATGATCGGGAGGTTTTCCGGAGAGCCCGGCCGCAGTCCTGCCCAGTGGCGGACCGGCTGGGCCGATCCCAGCAGGGGTAACAGGGCGGCCGCATCGGCATGCAGGCGCCTGAACGTGCTGTCGTCGGGGGTTTTGTCGAATCCCGCGTCCTCGAGGGTGCTGCCCGCCAGCACATGGCCGTCACGGCGCGGAATCAGGTAAAGACCGTTCCTGAACAGAATCCTGTCGAGCGCACCGGGCGCCAGTTTGTACAGCACCATCTGCCCGCGTATCGGCTTGATGTTGGGTACGCCGGCCAGCCCCGGCATCGGCAGGCCCGCCCACGCGCCGGTGGCGATCACGAACCGGTCAGCCGCAAACGTGCCGTTGGGCGTCCGGACGGCCGAAATCCGCCCTGGCTGGGTTTCCGCCGATTGGACTTCGCTGTGTGCATGAATGGTGCCCCCCAGCGCCAGTACCGCCGTGCGGAGGGCTTCGACCAGCCGGGGGTTGCGGACCTGGGCAATGCCAGGGAGCCACAGCGGGCGATCAGGGCTTGCCGGGTCGAGCGAGGCTTCCAGCCCATGGGCCTGGCACCAATCCAGGGCCGCTTCCGGCCGCGGCAGGCCGCTGATGCGCATGCCGCACCGCCAGAATTCCGCGATGCGCCCCGAGCGCGCCTCGATATCCCCGACCCAGCCTTCGAAGGCGTGCATGGAGCGTAGCGCCAGGTCAACAAGGGGTTCGCTGTAGTCCCAGGGCAGCAGGGGCGACAGGATCCCGCCCCCCGCCCAGGAGGATTCCCGTCCCAGCTCCCCGCGTTCCAGCAGCGTCGCCGGACAGCCCCGCCTGAGCAGTTCAAACGCCACGCTCAGCCCCGAGACGCCGCCCCCAATAATGATCGTGGAAGCCCGGCTGCCCTGGTTTTCCGCCTCAACCATGCGCTGGACCTACAACTAAAGTTGTATAGATGCCTTCCCCGTTGCGTGGCAAGCTGAAAACGGCTTTCAACAATGAGACCGGGGAGGAGGCGATGGGCAGGCAAGGATTCACGCTGGTGGAACTGCTGGTTGTGCTGGCGGTAGGGTCGAGTTTATTTGCGATTTCCGTTCCAGGCAATGGCTTTTTTCTCGGCGACAGCCGGCTGGCGTCCGTCACCAACGACATGGTGGCTTCCCTGCATCTGGCCCGCTCGGAGGCGATCAAGCGGAATGCACGGGTCACCGTGTGCAAGACCGGCCATCCGGATGCAGCAACGCCGAATTGCGAGCCAGGTGCCCGATGGGAGCAGGGATGGCTTGTCTTCGTTGACGGAGGCGCGCGCGGAACAATCGATGCGGGCGATACCGTGTTATGGATACAGGACCAACCTGCATACCAAGCCAGCATCACCCCCAGTAACTACAGCAGTTATGTCAGCTACCTGCCAACCGGCGCCAGCCAGGGGCCTAACCACTTTGCAAATGGAGCACTGAGCATCTGCGTGGCAGGCCGGCAGCGCGACATCATCATCAATTCGGCAGGGCGGCCCAGGATCGAGGCGGGTAGCTGCTGATGGGGACGCATCCTCAAGTTTTCTGGCGTTCATGACGCTAAAGGCGAGATCAAGCACTGCGGGCAGGGAAAGCGAATAGCGGGCCATACTGCCGTTCGTGGTTCTCATCCTGCCATTCGTCCAGTCAGGCTGGACAAGGATTGCCTCCTTTTTTAAGGTCAAACTGTGAAATGCGAGAACTCCGAAACCATGGCTGACGCGATGCCCACGACACGTGGCTTTACCCTGATCGAACTGATGGTCACGATAGCCGTGCTTGCCATCGTGGTGACGATCGCAGCGCCTAATTTGCAGATATTCATTCTGAACGGCCGCATGGCGTCCCAGACGAACGAGGTCGTGACGGCCTTGAACCTGGCTCGCAGCGAGGCGATCAAGAACGCCGCCAACGTGACTGTCTGTGCCAGCAGTGATGGCGCAACCTGCACCGGAACCTGGTCGCAGGGCTGGATCGTGCGGGATGCCGCCAACGCGGTCATTCGGGTGCAGCCTGCGTTGACTGGCGGGAGCACCCTGAATGGCGGCGCCAACGTCGCGACTTCGGTCGTGTTCAACTCGACCGGCCGCACGACCATCCCGACCTCGGCAACGACCGCGAGCACGACGCTTACCCTGTGCCCCCCGAGCCCCGCTACCGTCCAGGGGCGCGCCATCCAGATCGAAAGAACCGGACGGACCCGCTTCAACACCGTCGCCTGCCCATGAGAATGCCCATGAAACAGTCTGGATTCACCTTGCTCGAAGTGTTGGTCGCCATGATGGTGCTGACCATCGGCCTGCTGGGCCTGGCGGGATTGATGGCCTCCGGCATGCGCAACAACCACAGTGCCTATCACACCACGCAAGCCACATGGTTTGCCTACGACATGATCGACCGCTTGCGGGCCAACCGTAATGTTGCGCTCGCCGGAGGCTATAACGGCGCCGCCCTGGGCGCCCCCGCAAACTGCTCGACGACTGCGCCGACCGGATCAATCGCCGCTCAGGACATTGCCGGCTGGAAAAACATGATCGCGTGCGCCTTGCCTGCAGGGGACGGTTCGGTATCGGTGAACTCGGGCAACAGCCGTGTCACGATCACGGTGCAATGGAATGATTCGCGTGGTACCCGTGATGCGGGCTCGAGTGCGCAGACCCAAGAAGGCGGCAGCACGAGGCAATTGACGGTTGAGAGCCAGCTATGAAGAACAGCAATCGTACAATGAAGCAATTCCGAGCCTCGAATCGATCGGGCGGTTTTGGCCTCGTCGAGATGATGGTGGCTATCACGATCGGGTTGATCC